>PWUP01000015.1 GCA_003562535.1 Gammaproteobacteria bacterium
GAACGGCCCCACCCAGAAGTCGAACAGATCGCCCCCGACAAGCGTCCCTCCACGGACGCGGTATTTTCTTTCAAAGCTGAGCATCGACATCGTTGGATCCTCTGGTGGGGAGGAGACCCGCCCGGCAGTGCCGAACGGGCAACCTCCTCGCAGCGGTCAGTAAGGAGGACGGGAGCAGATTATGCCTCTCGTCCACACCTCTTGACTGCGCTGCTATTGCATCGTCGTTTCGTTCACGGCGATCTAGGTAGCCTAGGTTAACCGATTGAGCGGCTGCGAAACCGTCGTGGTTACAGCGCTGCTTACTGCTGCGCCTTCCAGCCAGTTGAAACGATCGGTGCTGAGCAGGATGAAATGAATCACCAGTGCCAGAGCGAACAAGAAAGTGAACAATGCAATTAATGTTCTGCGCGGATCGAAAAGAAGCCACATACGCCACATGTCGTATTCTCCTAACCAAGATTCATGAAAGCGAACGGAACATACGTATTCGCCAGAACTTTCGCGTGGTCGATGACCGCCGCATAGCCTTCTACACCCGGTAACCATGGGCGCCATTGCCACACTAAGAAGTGAGCAACAATTGCGATTACCAAGAAGATAATAAAGCTGGTGACGAAGACGCCGTGAAATTCTTTCGCTTCATCAGCGGTCAGACCAGACAATGAGGTGTCTTTTTCAGCCATTGGTGTAACCTCTCTATTTGGCTTGTTAGCCGTTACCGCGCCCATTTTGCGCGGCGATGATCGTCGTGGCGACAACCACGACGGCCCTTACCCACCGGGAAGCCCGGTTGGATACTCTCTACCCTCGGGATCATCCCGAAGATTCTTAAAATCTGTTGTTTACTCATGCGGCTTGCCCCTGTTGCAGAGCGTGTTGGGTGCGACTCACGCAGTCAGCCGTCACCTGCTCTTGGCCATCCAGCCGAGCTTGCCGCTCAGCGGCATCACGCAGCCGTTTTGCCGCTGAAATACGCACCAATACCGGTTGCGCTTCTAAAATCTGATCCAATAACGCCTTGGCTTCATTGCTCCAAGGCAATTCCTGGTGCAAACGCGAGGGGGTTGCATCGACCTGATCCAGATCAGTACCCAGGGGCAAAATGTGAAACAGCGCGTCAAACAGCGCATTGCACACTTCCTGCACCAGATACGTCGCACCGGCATACCCCATAAATGGAGTACCCGTATGCCGACGAATGATGGCTCCAGGGAATGAGGCGGGGATATACATCGCTCGCGCCCCGATTTCCGATAAATACATGCGCTCGTTATAACTACCAAACACCACCAGCGGGGTTTGTTGTTGTACGGCTTGGCGCACCGCCTGATTATCGGGTTTTACACCTGGCTGCCGTGCAAAGGAAAACGTGCAGGGCAAACCCATTTCCGTTTCCAGAAAATGCCGCACTCCACGCGCATAGGTCTCGCCAGCGACGATAGCAAAGCTGGCGGTACCAAAGAAATCTTGCGTCACTGAACGCCACAAATCCCAGAGCGGTTTAATCGTTGTGTGCTTTTCACGCTCAATGAAGGGCTCGGGATCGAGATCCAGTAGCTGACCCAAGGTGCGGAGGAACTTAGTGGTGCTGTGCAAACCAATCGGCGCTTGCAGATACGGGCGCTCCAAGGTTTCACAAAGCTGCCGACCAAACTCGCGGTACAGGCAAATATTGACTTCGGCTTCCGCCAAGCGGGCGACATCTGCTAAATGACTGCCTAGCGGAAAGACTTGATTAATTTCAGCCCCTATGCCTTCGACAAGGCGGCGAATCTCAGCCAAATCAGACGGCATATTAAACGTACCGTACATCGGGCCGATGAGATTCACTTTGGGCTTAGCACCGGTTTGACGCGGCTTCAGCGCGGGCACCCGCTTGGGGCCATAATGGCTCCACAACCAAGCGATGGCGCGATTGGCACTTTGCCATTGATCTTCATCGATGGTGCGCGGCAAAAACCGCTGGATATTGGTGCCTTCCGGGGTCACACCGCCGCCGATCATTTCAGCAATCGAGCCGGTGACCACCACAGTCGGCAAATCCGGATCAAGCGTTTCATGGGCGCGCTTCATCGCCGCCTCAGTACCGTACTGGCCGAGTTCTTCTTCGCCGAGTCCGGTGACTACAATCGGTAGCTCATGGGGCGGTAAGGCATCGGTGTAATGCAGCACCGAGGTCACGGGTAAATTCTCGCAGCCCACAGGACCATCAATAATCACTTGTAGACCCTTGATGGCGGTGAAGGCATAGACAGCTCCCCAATAGCCACCGGCGCGATCAAGATCGAGCAATAGCATCAGGCTGCCCCCCCAACGGAGCGGCGCTGAGCCGCTTGCCGAGCCAGTTGACGCCGATAATTGGCGCGAAACTCTGGACGGTCTTGAGGTGTGTCTTCCCAGATCCCGGCGGCATGACCCTGACCGGTGTCACCAAAGAAGGCGTGCATTGCGTCAAAGCGCGATTGATTGGCGAGCGCGGTATTAATCACCTGAGCTAAGGAACCGGCACCGGCAGGCCCCATCAGCGGACGCGCTGAAATCAGATTGGTGAAGTACAAAGCAGGAATCGCTTGTTGCTTGGCGGCCTGCACCACTGGGGTCGTACCGATGACCAAATCCGGTTGGAATTCATCCATCGCTTGGAGATCCTGCTCCAAGGAGGCGCGATAGCTCACCATGACCCCTTTGGCGGCCAACCACTCGCGATCCGGCGCTGACCAAGGCGTGCGCGGGCAGGCTGTCCCGACGTAACGCACATCGGCACCGCTCTCGACCAGTAGGCGTGCCACTAATAATTCGGACCCTTCATACCCAGATAGGGTGATGCGACCACGAATAGGCGCTTGGGCTAATACCCCTTGGATGGCGGGCAACCACTGTTGTTTGGCCGCAGCGACTTTAGCCGATGTGACCCCACACGCGCTGCCGATGGATTCCAGCCATGCGGCCGTGCCATCATGCCCGACGGGCGCTGAGCCTACAATAGGCCGTCCCGCGACAGCAAATTCATGCAAGGCGTTGGTGTAAAAAGGATGAATGGCCGCTATCGCCGTACCGTCCAGTGCTGCATATAATTCGCGCCACTCGCGTGTCGGCACCACCGGCCCACAGTTCAAACCCAAGGGTTGCAACAGCGCCCCAATACCCACAGGATCGGCTGGGAACATTTCGCCCACCAAGGTCACGGTCGGTTTATCACTGCGACCGCCACGCGGGGCTTGCACGGGGCCTTGCTCAGCCTCACCACGCGCATACTTGAGCATGGCACCGGCTAAAATATCTTTGGCTTCGGCATGGGTTGCAACCCCAAAACCTGGCACGTCAAGACCAATAATCCGCACCCCATTAATTTCTTTAGGCAATAAACGCAGTGGAACGCCCGATGCGGTGGGGACACAGAGATTAATCACGACCACAGCGTCATGCTTGTGTGGATCAGCCTGCTGGTGAACAGCCGCATGCACTTCTTCGAATAACTGGCCAGTAACCAGCGTTTCCGAATCAAACGGGACATAACCGACTGAACGCCGTGCGCCGTAAAAATGCGAGGTGAAGGTCAAGCCATAAACACAACAGGCCGAACCCGATAAAATGGTGGCGGTACGACGCATACGCAACCCTACCCGCAGCGCACCGAAAGCCGGACACATGGTCTGCGGCCGATCGTGCGGCCCTTGCCGAGGCGCACTAGCGCACGGCTGCAGGGCGGGTTGTGGGGTAGTCGTCGTCGTCATCGTGATCACGCGTCGTCGTACACTATTTCAAGCGAGGGCTTTCTAATGGCCGTCGAGCCACACAGATCTTCTAAGGTCGCCGGCTCCAACGTGATATGACCGCCAACCTCATCGCTGGCGAATAGACCCAGCAATTCATCTTGGGACAGGGGTTGCGGCTGTTGTGGAGGTGCTGAGGCGACATTCAGCGCCAGTTCGTCAAACAACGGCCCCCACTCACCGCCGGGCTTACCGACGATTTGATAATTCGCGCTTTTGCGGCGAATGTCTTCATGGGCAGGGATGGTGGCCAGCACTGGAATACCCACAGCCGCAGCAAACGCTTGCGCTTCGCCGGTACCATCGTCTTTATTGATCACGATACCGGCAACACCGACATTGCCACCGAGTTTGCGGAAGTAACCCACTGCCGAGCAAACATTGTTCGCCACATACAGCGATTGCAGATCATTGGAACCGACCACGATGACTTTTTGGCACATATCGCGGGCAATCGGCAGACCGAAACCGCCACAGACCACATCGCCTAAGAAATCCAGCAATACATAGTCAAAGCCCCAATCATGGAAACCTAATTTTTCTAATAATTCAAAGCCATGAATAATGCCTCGACCGCCACAACCGCGTCCGACTTCCGGTCCACCCAATTCCATGGCAAACACCCCATCGCGCTTGAAGCACACATCGCTGACTTCGATCTCTTCACCGGCTAATTTCTTTTTAGCCGCCGTATCAATGATGGTCGGACAGGCGCGACCACCGAACAGCAGTGAGGTCGTATCGCTTTTAGGATCACAGCCGATGAGCAGTACTTTTTTGCCCTGCTGCGCCATCATGTAAGATAAATTGGACAGTGTGAAGCTTTTGCCAATGCCACCTTTGCCATAAATGGCGATGATTTGGGTCTCTTGATTGATCATCGGCAGCTTCTCCAGTCCAGAATCATTTTCAGACAAGTCGGGTCATTAAAGGCGGTGCGATAGGCCGCATCCGCTTGCAGCGCTTCTTGTCGATGGGTGATTAAACCCTCTAGCGACAACCGCCCTTCTGCAGCCATCTCATTGACGGCCAGTAAATCCGACTCCCGCCACTCAGCCGCGACCCGTAGCCGAGCTTCACGCATAAACGCTGGCGGAAAATTAAACGATAGCGGGGTGCTATAAAAACCGGCTAGAACAATTTCGCCCCCCGGGTTTAAACGGGTAATCAATGTATCCAGTAAAGAAGCATCGCCGCTGACTTCATAAATCGCTTGGTAATCGTGACGCGGGTCATCATCCGGTCTAATCACGGCATAGCCCTGTGCGCCTTCACTGCGTACTGGATTTAATTCCCAAACCGTGGGGGGCTCGCCACCAGCCTGTACAGCCAAGCGGGCCAGTAAACGCCCTAATACCCCATGACCTACGATTAAATCAGGCACACTGGGAACGCGGACATCATTGGCCAAAACCGTTTGATACACAGCGTGATAAGCCGTCGCTGCCAGTGCCAACAGCACACCTTGCTCAGCGAGTTGTTCAGTAATCGGTAAGGCTCGACGCTGGGGGACTACCAAACGAGAGGCCGCACCACCGAACAATCCTTTGATTTCACCAAAACAGCGCGCCCCTGGCACAAACACCGGTTCACCAATCTGGCGCTCAACATTGGCCCCTAGGGCGCTGATGCGGCCAATGGACTCATAACCGGGAACCAATGGATAGCCCATGCCGGGAAACATCGGCATTTGACCTGACCACAACAGCCGCTCAGTACCCGTGCTGATACCGCTCCAGTCAATGTCCACCACGACATCGTCCTCACCGGGGGGGGTGAGTTCGAGCTGGCTTAGCACCAAGCGTTCGGGTTGTTCAAGGACTACTGCTGTGGTTTTCATCATCATCATTGGTTTTTGTGACATGGGCCACGAACTGCATTACGTGGACTCTAGGCGTAAGTTTAAATTGACTGTGGCAAATGTCAAGTTTGATTTACGGTTGATTGACTATTTTTTTTTACAATGGCGGTGTCAGGACGCGCCACCATGACCCGAGTTAACAGCGGTGTGCGGGTCGCAAGCAAGCGACAATCGCCAAATCCTGCTTGATTTAAAAGCATTTTAATTTCATTGGGTGTCCGCGGACGCCCCTGTCCCATGGCCAATAAATAAAATCCGAAATACGCATCACCAATCGGTTCTGCACCGGGTGTATCGGACATAGGTTCAGCCAGCAGCAACACACCATCCTCCGGCAGAGCCTGACGCACGGCTTGCAACATACCCAAGGCCACATCATCATTGTGATCATGAATAATCCGTACTAAGGAAATGACATCGGCCCCTTGGGGCAGCGCATCAGTGCGTAGATCCCCACCAAAAACGTGCACCCGCTCACTCAAACCCTCACGGTCAAACCGTTGTCGTGCCTGTTCGGCAACAGGCGGCAGATCAAACAGCATCAAAGGTAAGTCGGGATAACGCTCGGCAACGGCAGCGAGAAACGCCCCATTGCCCCCTCCTACATCCAGTAAACAGCGATGGCGATTGAGGCGATAGGCGGCTAAGACTTCAGCCGCAACCAACGGCTGTGAGGCCGCCATCAAGTCGGTATACGCTTGAACCTGTGATTGCGCTAACTCATCGGCTGAACTGTGGCGGGCATAGGACCAGTAGCTCCCCAATTCAGTGGTGCTGCGGGTGCCACGCAATAGCGCCACAGGATCATGCAAATCGGCGTACAGCATGGCGTGGTGTTCTACCATAGCGACAATGCCGGGATTATCAATCATCGCTGCCCCTAAGGGGCCGAGGCCATAGCGTTGTGCTCCCCCACGGCGCTCGGCGAGACGCAAGGAGGCCGCAGCGCGCAGCAAACGCGCCGTCGCTGCCTCGTCTAATCCAAGTTGTGGCGCTAATTCGGCAACGGTTTGCGGTCGAGCAGCCAGTCGGTTAAAGACATCCAGACGCACACAAGCCAATAACACTTGAGTGTAAACAAAGCCCGCACACAGATCGAATAACTCACGGGCGCGGCGGCGGGCAATCGGACGAGTAAAGGGAAACATCGCCGCCCAACGCCGAAACTGCGGGCTGGCCAATAAGCGGTCACGCTGGGTCAATAGCCAGTCAGACCAGTGGCGAGAGGTTGGAGTAGGCTCCGAAACAGTCGGCATTAGCAATCCTACCTTAACCGTTAAGCGGCATGCATGACGAGCGATTTGGGTAAAAACTGCTCAGCTTCTTTGACAAACAGGGTGCGCAACTCTTCAGCACCGGGGCACGGTGGAATCGCATCGACGGTTTCCGCAACCAAGGATTTCAGTCGATCCGTTGCGCCCTGCATGCCCAGTTCTTTGGCCGCACTCGGTCGGCCTAAGGCCGCATCACGACCGACCGGTTTACCCAGTTCTTCCGAGTTGGCCGTGACATCTAAAATATCGTCCGCCACTTGATACGCTTCACCAATGCGATCACCCAAGGCTCGCCAAGGCTCTGGATCAGCCCCTGAAGCCGCCGCTCCCGCCATGGTGGCGGCGGCGAATAAGGCACCGGTTTTCGCCCGCTGATAATCGGATAAATCCACTTTAGACTCACACTCCCAAGCTTGACCGGCGGCAATACCGGTTGGCATACCCACCCCTTGCGCCACCACACGAATCAACTCCGCCAGTCGCTGGGGCTGGCGTGCGCCACCACGGGCTAAGGTCTCGAACGCCATGACAATTAAGGCATCACCCGCTAAGACAGCCAGCCGCTCACCAAAAGCCGCATGCACTGACGGTTTACCCCGCCGCATGGGCGCATCGTCAAAACAGGGTAGATCATCATGGACTAATGAGGAACAATGGAGCAGTTCAATGGCGGCGGCGGCAGCATCGGTAATCAGCGGATCATCCTCTGCGCAGGCACGGGCGACGGCTAAACACAATTTGGGACGCACCCGAGCACCCCCAGGAAACACAGCGTAACGCAGGGCAGCGGCTAATAACGGTGGACAGTCCGGGGTCTCACCATGACTTATGGCGTGGTTTAGGGCTTGCTCAATTCGCTGCATCGCATCCATGGTTCGACCTCCGGTTGGTTATGGGTACTGGGACTGCAAGTGTAAATCTAAGTTGTCACCTGCCAATGTAATGTAGAATAGACGATCTGTCTACACGTCATCCAGTCAGGCAACAAGAGGAGGTGGAATGGGCAATCCGCGAATCACCATTATCGGTGCAGGTATTGCAGGACTTGTCAGTGCTTTAGAGCTAGCCGCTCGCGGCTTGCACGTCACCGTGATCGAACGCGCAGCAACCCCCGGCGGTAAATTGCGCGAGGTCAACTTAGACGGACGCGGTATAGACGCCGGCCCGACGGTATTTACCATGCGCTGGGTTTTTGATGAACTGTTCAACGATCTAGGCATGGACTTGGACGCGCAGTTGCGGCTGCAAACCGTTGAGGTGCTGGCACGCCATGCGTGGAGCCCAACAGAGCGGTTGGATTTATTTGCCGATATCGAGCGTTCAGTCGATGCCATCGGTGATTTTTCCGGAGCGGCTGAAGCCCAACGGTTTCGCGAGTTTACCCAGCGGGCGCAGCGTATTTACCAGACTCTTGAGGACTCATTTATTCGTTCACCACGGCCAACCCCATTGACCTTGGTGCGACGCAGCGGCCTGCGTAAATTAGGGGATTTATGGCAGATCAAACCGTTTGCTACCCTGTGGGCCGCGTTGGGTGAGCATTTTCATGACCCGCGTCTGCGCCAGTTATTTGGTCGCTATGCCACCTATTGTGGTTCTTCGCCCTTTCAGGCTCCAGCAACCTTGATGCTGGTGGCGCATGTTGAACAGGAAGGCGTGTGGTTAGTTGAGGGCGGTATGCACCAATTAGCCGTCACCTTAGCGCGGTTAGCGGCACAATATGGTGCTCAGTTCCGTTATGGCACCCACGCTCGGGAGATTACAGTCAATCGCCGAGGAGTTGAGGCCGTGGAATTGGATAGCGGTGAGCGTATTGATGCCGATGCGGTCATTGTTAATGCGGATGCAGCCGCGGTCGCAGCGGGGCTATTCGGTGCCCAAGCTCGCCGTGCAGTGCGCCCGATACCCCGTGAGGCGCGTTCTTTGTCGGCGGTCACATGGAATCTGCTGGCGCCGACCCAAGGGTTTCCACTGCTGCGACATAATGTGTTTTTTTCTCATGATTACCCAGCCGAGTTCAAGGCGATTTTTGCACAGCAACGGCTGCCAGAACACCCGACGGTTTACGTCTGCGCCCAAGATCGCGCTGATCGTGATGATCAGACCGTGACGCCACCAGAACGGCTGCTGTGTTTAGTCAATGCTCCTGCCAATGGCGACCACAGCGAGGTGAGTCCGGCAGAATTAGCGGCGTGTGAGCAACACACCTTTGGATTAATGGAGCGCTGCGGTCTGCAAGTAGAATGTTCTCCAGAATATAGTAAAATCACTACGCCCGCACAGTTCGAACAGTTTTTCCCCGCCACTGGCGGAGGATTGTACGGACAATCTTCGCATGGTTGGAAGGCGTCGTTCAGTCGCCCAGGAGCCAAGACCCGCATACCCGGACTGTATCTAGCCGGTGGCAGTGTCCATCCTGGACCGGGAGTGCCCATGGCGGCTTTATCGGGCCGCTTAGCCAGCTCACAATTACTATCTGATTGGATTATATGATGAATTTTCCACCGTTTGACACCCCTATACCGGACGGCGGCTATATTTGGTGGTATCTGGATGCCTTAAGCGATGATGGTCAACGGGGTTTAACCATTATCGCCATGTTGGGCAGTGTATTCTCACCGTATTACGCCTACGCCCGCCAGCGCGGTACCACAGATCCGCTGAACTACTGTGCGCTTAATGTCGCCCTGTACGGCCAAGGCGGCAAACGCTGGGCGCTGACCGAGCGCAGTCGTCGTCAAGTCAGCACGGCACCCAACCATCTGACCATCGGCCCGAGTAGCCTGCACTGGGATGGCCAGACACTGACTATCGATATTAATGAGATTACCGTGCCTTGGCCATCACGGCTACGCGGTCAAGTGATCCTCAAGACGGAACGGCTTAACCCGCAGGCCTTCAATCTTGATGGCCAAGGTCAGCATCGCTGGTGGCCACTGGCACCACGGGCACGAGTGACTGTTGATCTGGAGCGTCCCGAACGACGCTGGTCAGGTACTGCGTATTTGGACAGTAATGCGGGGGATGAGCCACTAGAACACGGCTTCCAGTCTTGGGATTGGTCGCGGGCAGCACTTGATGAGGGTACGGCTATTTTGTATGATGTTATCCGCCGTGATGGCACCCCACAGTGTTTAGCGCTGGAGTTCACTGAGGACAACCAGGCACATGTCTTTACCCCACCTGACAGACATCGTTTGCCCACCACGGCTATTTGGCGCATTCGGCGCGGCATACAAAGTGAATCACCGCCAAGCGTTACTAAAACCCTTGAAGACACGCCGTTCTACACGCGCTCATTAGTCGCGGCGACATTACGCGGCCAAGCGATTACAGCCGTCCATGAAAGTTTAAACTTACAACGGTTTGCAACCCACTGGGTCAAATGGCTGCTGCCATTTCGGATGCCACGTCGCAGTTAATCGATGCTGTGATATAGTAACGTGCTTATTCTAACCTAAACGCGACCTTCACGGCAGACGCTGCCCGACTTGGGTGTGCTTAACTGTTTTAATCCATCGGAATACTTATATGTCGATTGCATCACGCAAACTATTTTCTGATAAAAATTATTTGATTGTTGATGATTTTGCTGAGATGCGTGCTGTGTTAAAAACCGTGCTGCGCTCCTTGGGTGCATCGAACATCGAACAGGCTTCTGATGGTGAAGAGGCTTTACTCATCATGCGGAAAACCCGTTATGATGTGGTGCTATGTGATTATAATCTGGGTTCAGGCAAGGACGGTCAGCAGGTACTGGAAGAAGCCCGCTACCGCAACCTCATTGGGGTCGATTCGATTTTCATCATGGTCACGGCAGAGAATACTCGCGAAATGGTCATGGGTGCGGTGGAATACACACCAGACAGTTACCTCAAAAAACCCGTTACTAAAGAGCTTCTTGAGACTCGACTCACCCGATTATTCCAACGCAAAGGCGATTTAAAAGCCGTCAGCCGAGCACTGTTGGCTAAGGATTACAGTTTAGCCCTCGTGGAACTCGACAAACTGATTTCGTCTCGTCCCAAAAATTTACCCGAACTGGTCAAGCTTAAAGCCGAAATTTGTCTCAACTCCAATCGCTACGATAAAGCACTGTCGATTTATGACCAAGCCTTGCGCAATCGTGAATTGCCTTGGGCCTACTTAGGTAAAGGACAGGTGCTGTATAAGCAGAAAAAATATCAACAAGCCTTGGAAGTCTTTCAGTATTTGCTCACCCAAGAACGGCATTTGGTGGTCGCTTATGACTGGCTGGCCAAAACTCAAATCGCCTTAAAAGATTTCCACTCCGCCGAAAATACCTTAGCAACAGCAGTACAAATGTCACCACGGGGCGTCAAACGCCAGCAACAACTCGGCGAACTGGCACTGAACAATAATAATACAGAGCTTGCTGAAACGGCTTTTCAAAGAGCGGTGCAACTGTCGCGGCACTCAATTTTGCGCCATCCTTCGCAATTTGCAGGGCTGGCTAAATCGAAGAGTGCTAATCATAAGCATGATGAGGCCGAAAAAGCGATTCGGGACTTAGGTCGAGCCTTTGTCAGTACTCCTGAGACGCAATTTTATGCGGCGACAGCCACCGCAGCGGTTCAGTATAACCAGGGAAATATAGAAGCAGCGGCGGAATCCTTACAAGCCGCCGATCACCTGCTACACCAATTGGGTGAATCCTCATCGCCCAGCCTAGGCTTAGAATTAGCCAAAGCACATGCCCAAGCAGGTAATCAAGACAAAGCCAACCAATTGCTGCAAACTCTAATCGCTAACAATCATGATGATGATGAATTTGTCAATGAAGTGTTACAGTTTTGCAGCGATGCAGAGGGCAGTACGGAGATGGATCAAAAAATCCGCGAGGGGCGCCAAGAAGTCATCCGAACCAACAACAATGGCGTGCGTTTGATCCAACAAGGTCGATTTGATGAAGCGATTGATCTATTGCAACAAGCCGCTGAAGAGATGAATGGTAATAAAACCATTAACCTGAACGCAGCAAAAGCGTTGATTATTAAAATGGAAAATCATGGCCCTAACCCAGATGAGGTGCAGTCAGTACGCCGTTACATTGACCGTGTGACACAAATGGCACCAGACGACTGGCGTTTAAATGATATTAATACGCGATTGCGTAAACTCACCCAGCAACTGTTCTGAGGATGGCCTTGCTATGGACTTATCTGACATCATGGCTTCGTCCATCCATGATCTAAAAAACTCGCTCAGTATTATTGTCAGCAATTTAGACGATTTAATCGCAAGTCCACACAATCACCTGGCCAATCCGCGTCAAGCCAATGTATTAAAACATGAAGTGCGGCGTGTTAACCGAAATTTAGTGCAATTACTGACGCTGTATAAACTGGGCAACGAACAGCTTGCTGTCCAAATCGCTGAACATAATCTAGATGAATTTCTTGAAGAAATGGTTGCAGACAACTCTGCCATTTGCACTGCACTAGGTCTTGAATTGACCTATCACTGTGACCCTGAGCTTATGGGCTACTTCGACTGGGAATTAGTTCGGGGAACGCTGGACAGCACGATTGGCAATGCGACCCGCTATGCACGTCACCGTATTCTCCTGAGTGCGGCCAAGGAAAACGATGAGCTGGTTATCCGAGTCGAAGATGATGGTGAGGGCTTTGCCCAGACCATTATACAATCATGTCTTGACGCCCAGACCCATGCGCAAAACCCAGTGATGTCAGGACGCACTCGGCTCGGTTTATATTTTGCCGCATGCATTGCCCGATTGCACCGTAACGGCGATCAACGCGGTCGCATCCAACTGCGCAACAACCATCATTTATCAGGAGCGTGCTTCCAACTGCATTTACCCTGATTGATCAGGTAATCTGAACTGAGGCTAACCCGCATGGCCTACATTGTGGCACGATTACGTCAAGTCCGTCCCCGAGGGACAAAATCGACTGCCCAGCAGTCTACCGCAAAACAATCAACGGTTAAATAACGTACTGCGCGAGGCCGAGGATGAACATCACTACCCTAGCACTGATTGGTTGGATTCTAGCGATTGAATTTGCTTTAGTGGCCTGTGTGTTGCTTGCGCTATTACTGCGGCAATCAGCCAAGCATTCCAAGACGACAAGCGGTCATTCACCCACTATCGCCCCTTTAGCAGGGGACAGCACACTGGCAGACAAACTGGACACTTTGGAGCGGCAAAATACCAGTCTATCCGAACAATTGGCCAATATACAAAGTATGGTCAAAAATTTGCCGCAATATACCAAGCCGCTACCTAAAGAATCAAACCGCCCGACCAGCGATGCGGTAGAAGAGCCGCCCCCCTCATCCGCCCCCCAACCCTCGGTTGATGACTTCGAGGACGATGAACCCGAAGATTTGATTGATCTGTTTGATGAAAGCCCGGCGTCCTCCTCTAAACCGCAAACTCGGAAGCGCTGATGTCCAGTTATCGCGGGGCTGTTGCTGCCGGTCATGAGCACACTGCTGACGCTGCCGTATCGATTCTAGAAGCGGGGGGCAATGCCTTTGACGCTGCTTTAGCCGGATTGTATGCCGCCTGCGTGGCAGAGCCGGTTCTCAGTTCCCTCGGTGGTGGTGGGTTTTTATTGGCGCATACGGCTAACGGCACCCATCGGTTATTTGATTTTTTCACCCAAACGCCCCATCAACGTCTCGCAGTCGCAGATCAAGCCTTCTATCCAATCCTTGCGGACTTTGGCACCACCCAACAAGAGTTCCATATTGGCTTAGGTGCGATGGCGGTACCCGGCATGGTACACGGTTTGTTTGCCGTTCACCGCGCCCTGGGGCGTATGCCCATGCCGCGTATTGCCGAACCGGCGATTGCCTTGGCTCGCCAGGGTGTCGTGCTTAATCCCTTGCAGGCGTATCTGTTCTCGGTGGTTGCCCCGATTTATTTGGCCACTGCGGAAGCTCGGCGGGTTTATGGCAGCCCCCAACATCTAGGATTAGCGCGTGAGGGCGAACGGATCCATCAACCAGAACTGGCGGATACACTCGAACAGCTAGCGCGTGAAGGGGCGGATTGGTTTTATCACGGCGAACCCGGACAACAATTGGCGGAACTCTCCATTAGCCAAGGCGGGCATGTCCGCCGTCTGGATCTACAAGCCTACCAAACCCTTGAACGCACTCCGCTCACGGGCCGCTATCGTGACACGACTTGGTTCACCAATCCCCCGCCCTCTTCCGGCGGCCTATTGATTGCCTTTGCTTTGGAATTGCTGGCAACACAGCCATTTGCCCCTAATAGTCATGGGACACCCGCTGCGGTGATGCGACTCGCTGAAACCATGAACCAAACGAATGTAGCCCGCCAGCAACACCGTCCAGAGGCATTGCAACAAGCTGAACTCATTGCCCGCTATCGCAGGGCTATCGGTCAACATCCGTTGTTTACGCGTGGCACCACCCATATCAGTGTTATCGATGCCGCGGGTAATGCCGCAGCACTGTCTTTATCCAATGGCGAAGGCTGTGGGCATCTGCTACCGGGCACCGGCATCATGCTGAATAATATGTTGGGCGAAGAAGATCTCAATCCGCAGGGATTCAACCGTTGGGCAACCAATACGCGGGTCTCCTCAATGATGGCCCCCAGCATAGTTCAAGACCGCCAACGCTTAATTGTCACCGGCTCGGGTGGCTCCAACCGCTTGCGCACCGCCATCCTGCAAACATTGCATCATTTACTCGATCATCGGTTGCCGGTTGAGCAAGCCGTGCGAGCACCACGGATTCATATCGAGAATGATGTCTTGCACTTAGAACCAGGGTTCAGTGACAACACCCAACAGCATTTGACAACAGCCTACCCCACGCACCACTGTTGGGACAGCCCTAATCTGTTTTTTGGCGGCACCCATACCGTCGTTGCTGAACCCCATGCAATCTGTGGAGCCGGCGATCCTCGCCGAGGCGGGGTATTCCGGCGGTGTTAGAGGCTGTCGTCATAAGATTATCTTATGCTTATCGCATTTCAACTGATTTCGAGTGATACCTTATGGATCAGGCTAAGCCCCGTTTCTATGAAGCTTTTTATTCTTAATCAGTCAGTTATTAATCCCGCCGATCCTGTTGGCGCTGCCGTTGCTCATTGTCTCGTGCATTGCTGCGCCGCACATTATCAGCCGCATCACCCACTCGCCCCATACGATACAGCGTGCTCGCCATATTGGAAAACGCCCTGATTTTAGTGAGCTGATACAGCGCCGAACACAAACCCGCTAATGGTCTAAACATGATGTTCTCCGATTGTCATCGCTTGAATCTTGTTAAATTACCAATTGCCCGCTACTGACCCGCAATGCGCTGGCTCCGGCAAGAAACTCTTGCACCCGCTCGCCAGCCAGAGCCTTACGCCAACCGTGCAATAATTCAATATCTTCGCCGTGTACTAACCGCTCCAGATCACGCCGTGCGGCCAAACTACCCGGACTCACCTCATGCTCAGCCGCGCACAACCGCACTAGCGCCTGCAAGGCATCGACCAACGCTTCTTGCTCCAACGCTAACTTTACCGCACGTTGCGGTTGTGGCCATTGCGCTTCCGGCACCGTTTGCGCCTCGGCAATCAAGCCAAGTAATAAGGCTTTCTGATTTTGGCGGCGCTCACCATCAAACCCGCGTAAGCGGCTGAGTTGCTGTTCATCACGGGGTTGAATCCGCGCCAAATCAATCAATAAATTATCGTCAGCAATCCAACGCCTCGGAAGGTCACAGCGCTGAGCCTCATGTTCGCGCCAAGCGGCTAAGGTTTGCAATACCACCAGTTGTGCAGGTTTAAGCCGTTGAGCGCCCTTGATTCGCCGCCAAACCTGCTGGGGATCAATCTGGTAACGCTGTGGATCAGCCAAAGCGGCAAAATCCTCGTCCAACCAGGTTAACCGTCCGCGTTCACTGAGCGCTTGATGTTGCCACTGATAAATCCGGCACAGATAAATCACATCATCAGCCGCATAGCGCAGTTGCTCGGTGCTTAATGGACGTTGCGCCCAATCCGTCCGTACTTGCGATTTATCCAGTTCGATGGCAAATAACTGCTGGACTAGATGAGCATAGCCGATCTGTTCACTATAACCTAACAATGCCGCCGCAATTTGCGTATCGAACAGCGGTGCTGGCGGAGCACCCTGCACCTGGGTGAAAATTTCTAAATCCTGTTGGGCGGAATGCAAGACTTTAGTCACACTGGGGTCATACAGTAACGCCCACAGCGGGTCTAAATCATCCAATGCCAAGGGATCAATACAAAAGACCTGGTGTTCAGACGCGGCGATCTGGATCAGGCACAGTTTGGCCTGATAGGTTTTTTCACGGACGAATTCAGTGTCCAGTGCCAGCCAAGGCTGACCGTGCAGCGCCGCACACGCCGCCACTAAGGCTTGGGGAGTATCGATAAAATGCGGCTCAGTCATGCGTGATCCCAGTCAGATTCAGTCCATGGAGTAGAGAGTATATTAATTGGCGTTACCCGTTAAGAACCGCCCCCCCATTCGGGGAGACGGTGGACTAATGATTAATCGGCCATCACGGCTTCAGTCGCGGCACGAATCCGGCGAATATTGGCCTCCATCTCTTCTTGGCCGATAAACACCACAGGAAAGAAGGTATTGCCCTCAGTGATGTCCTTAAATGCTTGACTTTCGCTGGCGTATTCTGCTGCGGCAATCAAGCGCGCCTTGGCGTTTTCAGGAATCCCTGCCGGCACGATAATGCTGCGGTAATCCTCGATGGAATAATCATAACCTAGCTCGATCAGCGTCGGCACATCGGGGTAAAAAGGACTACGTTCCAGCGACATAAAAGCGGCAACCACCATATCACCCGTCGGGGTGTACTGGGCATGGGTGCCACCCGAATAGGCAAAATCGACTTCCTTGCCTAATATCAGAGGCGCCATGCCTCCACCACCGCCGGTGGGCACGATGGCTAAATCCAAGCCCTCAATGGCGGCAATACGACGAATAATGGCTTCATCCAATGGCGTTTGCTGGGCATAGGTCATGGGGTTTTCTTGGCCATACTCGATGATCTCGGCAAAATTACTAAAGGGTTGTTCTGCAGAGGTGACAATGGCATTTTGCCCAATGGCTACCGCAGCCAAGTATTCGAAGTCATCAATCTCATAAGCCACCTCGGTGATTATGGGGGTGAATGTCAGCGCGGTGATTCCCCCATAGAGAAAGGTGTAGCCATTATCCCTATTATTAGCCAAGCGTGTGAACGCAACGGCACTGCCTGCACCCGGTTGGTTGACGACATTGACGGGTTGTCCCAAATACTCTTCCATGACATTAGCCAATACACGACCTTGAATATCGGTGGAACCGCCCGCCGCGAAGCCGATCACCATCGTCAGCGGTCGAGTTGGCCAGTCATCGGCATACGCCATAGGCATGGCCAATAGCGCAGCCACCATCGCAGTAGCCAGTAGTTTTCTCATACAGATCTCCAGTTAATGAATGATATATACATCGATTAATCCGTCGGTGCGCCGACAGCAGGTTTGCCAATCTTCACCGTGCGCCATGCCAGCATAATCAACGCTAGCAGAGTACACGCAATGAAGAATAGGGCAATCGGGCGGTCAAGCAAGATCGTCCAATCACCGCGTGATAGGATGATGCTTTGCCGCAGGTTAAGCTCTAACATGGGGGTGATGATAAACGCCACAAGGAAGGTGACAAACGAATAGTCAAACTTTTTCATCAGATAGCCCAATAGGGCAAATGCCATCAAGATGATCAAGCCGAAGGTGCCGTAGCCTTGCAGCATCATACCGGCCAAGCAAAAGAAAATGACGATAGGGATCACGACATGGGCGGGTACTTTAGTAATTTGCGCAAAGGCCATTAAACCAAACCAGCCCAAGGCCAACATAATCAGGCTGGCGAGCAACATACCGGCGAAAATGGAGTACAGCAGTTCCGGTTGCTCACGCAATAATAAAGGCCCGACCGTAATCCCATGAATGGCAAAAGCGCCGATCAGCAACGCGGCGGATACATTGCCCGGAATGCCCAAACCGAACAATGGAATAAGAGCCGCTGGAATCACTGCATTGTCCGCCGATTCGGAAGCGGCAATCCCCTTAGGCTCACCTTTACCAAAACGTTCCGGGTTTTTTGAAGCTTTCTGTGCCATACCGTAGGACATGAACGAGCCAACCGAGGGGCCTAAACCGGGCAGGGCACCGACAAACGTACCAACCCCGGTACCGCGCAAAATGGTCGGCATGATATTACGCAAAATCGGCCAGCTTATGTGGTCATCCGGTCGGTTGACCAGCTTGACGGACATGGTGTTACGCTCATGGCGTAGTTTTTCCGACTGTATAAACATCTCTGACAAAGCCAATGTGCCGATGGCCACGGCAATCAAAGGCATGCCGTCCATGAGCTCCGTGTAACCGAAGGTCATGCGCGGCAAGCCGGTTTGGTTATCCAGTCCAATAGTACCGAGAAAAATCCCTAAGCCCGCTGCGGCTAAACCTTTGAACAGTGAACCACTGGACAAGCCCGCAATAAAGACCAGAGCAAAGGCCAAAATGGCGGCCATCTCGTAAGGACCGAACATCAAGGCAACACGGGCAAAAGGAATAGCCACAAAAATCAAAATAATGGTGGCTAGGATATCGCCGATCACCGAGGCCAGCAAACCGATTTGCAGGGCGGTTTTAGGCTTACCGGACTTGGCTAAGGGGTAACCATCCAAGGCGGTAGCCGCCGAGGAGGCTTCGCCGGGGGCATTGAGTAGAATCGCGGATACCGCACTGCCGGCCGCCGTTCCTTTAGACAGACCGATGAGAAAAGAAATCGCAATGTAAGGCGACATATAAAAAGTCATGGGAATCGCAATGGAAATCGCGACAGAACGCGATAAGCCAGGGATGACGCCGATGACATAACCGAGCAGCACGCCGCCGCCGATACCCAGAAACGAGGCGAGTGTTAGCGCCTCAGCGATTGCCACGCCTAATACTGTAAAATCCATAAGTTAGACGACTCCGATGCGCATCATATACACGGATAATACGTACAGCATAAGCACCGGTACCACTGAACAGCCCAGCAGAATATACCAACGCCGCTCGCCCAGCAGAAACAGCATTCCGCCGATCAACACAGCGCCAATATAAGTGATTTTGAATAGGGTTAATAGATAAATGGCGACGGCAACGTAAACAAACGGCCACAAGGCCCAAGCCAGCCCGATCCAGTCAATATCGTGAGCCAGCGGTGTTTCTCCCGTGCGCACCATGTCGATGACGGCACCGAGGGTGATGATGACACCGCAGATCAACATGATCCAAGCGGCGATATTGGGTACCAACTCCGGCGGCATCTGCGCGAAGGGGTTAGAACCCGCGTAATTCGGTATGATCCAAATCAACGCGAGTAGTGCAAAACCCACGACGACCATGCCAGACCAAAAATTCTGTCTTACCATCCCGTTCCACCCTGTTAATTAAGTGTCAATGTCGCCACAAGACAGTGATTCCAGATAGCGGGGGGTTATTGTCTACGAGGGGCAGTATTACCGTTATGATAATGATGAGTCAAGGATAGGCAGCAAAAGTATTTATTTTGTTATAATTTTTTTGCTTTTTTTGGAAGCGTCGCGGCAGCCACTAGGACACGGACGGAATAACGCACCGCTTAGTGAGAATAGACAGCACCAAAGGCAGGTTGGTGATGAACCCGCCTTAGTGATAATCTACATTATGTGACCTCAGTTTTGGGGGATAAGTCGTGCAGTTAGCGTCAAAGTATGCTTGAGTTGATACCCATGCTACTATTTTAACAACAAAATCTGGATAACAAAAACGAGCATGATGTGACAAGGCACCGGCTATTAGACAATAATCTCAATCTCATATAAACTTCTTCCTAGGGCACTGTGCTCTGCTGACGATACCACTTCACACTACCCGCCTTGATGACCACCCTATCTTGGATTGCGATTTTCGTGTGTTTATCGCAATCCGCCATGCTGTCTGGTTTAAACCTCGGTCTTTTTTCCCTAAGCAAACTTGAGCTTAAAGTCGAAGCTCAAAAAGGTAACGTGCGTGCGCACCGAATTCTCGCCTTACGTGAGGATGCAAACTTCGCCTTAGTGACCATCCTGTGGGGCAATGTAGGCGTTAATGTGATACTCACCCTGATCTCCGGCTCGGTACTCAATGGTGTATTAGCCTTCTTGTTCTCAACGGTAGTGATTACCTTATTTGCTGAAATTTTTCCGCAAGCCTATTTTACTCGTTACGCGCTCAAGCTCGCCGCCCTGCTAGCGCCGGTACTGCGTTTCTATCAGTTCATCTTGTATCCCGTTGCTCGCCCTACGGCTCGGATGCTGGATAAGCTGCTCGGTGGCGAGGAAATCCGTTATTTCCGCGAACGCGATCTACGGTATATGTTGCAATTGCACATGGAGGCTGCCAGTAGCGATATTTCCCGAGTCGAAGGCCAAGGGGCGCTGAATTTTCTCGACCTCGATGATGTACCGCTGGACCAGGAGGGCGAAGCTGTGGTGCTCGATAGCATTATTGCACTGGAATTTAACGGTGAGCGGGCGATTTTTCCCGCCATTCAGCCCACGCCGGATGATCCGTTCCTGCGGCGGATTAATCGTTCCGGCGAACAATGGGTTATTGTGGTTGATACTCCAGCCAACCCGCGTTTAGTGATTAATGCCGATGAATTTATTCGTGAAGCGCTATTTGACCCCAATAATTTCAACCCTTATCGGCACTGCCATAAACCCATTATACTGCATGACGGCCAACAAAAACTGGGCGATATCTTGGAGCATTTCCGCATCGGCCCGGCGGATCTCGGCGCGGATGTCCTAGAATACGATGTGATGTTGTTGTGGAACGAGCAGCCACGGGTGCTGACCGGCTCGGATGTGCTCGGGCGCTTGCTGCGCGGTATTGCCCGATTACCCAGCTCGGCGCGTTATGGTGGCCGTTTATAATCCTGACTACCCTGATACTTACCCATGTCTGTTTATTTAGGTTTAGGCTCTAATCTGGGCGACCGCCGTGATCACCTACGCCGTGCCTTGCAGCAACTCGGTGAGTCTGGTGTCGTACTGCGGCGGGTCTCCCCCGTGGTAGAGTCCCCTGCCCTCTTGCCTCCCGATGCCCCCAGCGACTGGAATCGCCCGTATCTGAATCTTGTGGTTGAATGTGAGGTGGGAGCCAGCCCGGAGCAGTTGCGCGGCTGGATCAAGCGCATCGAACAGCAGATGGGACGCGATAATGGCTCACGTTGGTCACCGCGCCCTATAGATATTGATATTCTGCTGTGGGGTACCGAGCGTATCGCCACCGCCGAGTTAACCATTCCTCACCCCGATCTGACTCGGCGCAGCTTTGTGCTCACGCCGCTGTTGGCCTTAGAACCGCGCCTGACGGTGCCGGGCTTGGGCGAGCGCACGGTGCTGGATTACTCGCAAGCGTTAAACCACGCTATCCCGCTGTGGATGGGGATAGTCAATATCACCCCCGATTCATTTTCCGATGGTGGGGAGTTCACCTCATGGGAACGTATCGCCCCGCATGTGGATGCGGTCGTGCAGGCTGGCGCACAACTGATTGATATCGGTGCCGAATCCACCCGTCCCGGTGCTACACCCCTCAGCGCGGCACAGGAATGGACGCGCTTAGAGCCGGTTTTAGTGCGTCTGCTGGAGCGTTATCGCTATGATCCCTTACGCCCGTGGTTAAGCGTTGATACCTATCATCCCGAAGTGGCTCGTCAAGCCCTAGATTTAGGCGTGGATGTGATTAACGATGTCAGCGGCTTAACCTCACCGGCCATGCGCGAACTGGCGCAATCCAGTGCCGCCCAGTGGGTCGCCATGCATCATGTCAGTATTCCCGCCAGCAAAACCCAGACGCTGCCCGCCGACTGTGATCCGGTGGCTACCGTCGAGCAGTGGCTGGTACAGCATCTCGAAGACTGGGATAAAGCCGGGCTGAATCTCGGGCGGATTATTTTTGATCCCGGCATCGGCTTTGGTAAAGATGCTTTGCAGTCGCTGCAACTGCTCCGCCACATCGGCCGCTTACGTCAGCACGGTCTGCGAGTTTTGGTCGGGCATTCGCGCAAATCGTTTATGCACAGTTTTGCGGCTGCCGACAAGACCGCTCGGGATCTGACCACAGTGGGTGCCTCATTAAAACTCTGCGCCCAAGGCGTGGATATTCTGCGTGTGCATAATATCCCGATGCACCTCACGGCCTATCGCGGTTGGGCGCATTTATAAGTACAGCCATGCCCGCACATAAGCTAATCTGTTTTGCATGATTTGTGAATGACCTGTCCCTTAACCTGATTGCGCCCCGCTTGTTTCGCGGCATACAGCGCCTGGTCAGCATGAGCCAACAACTGTTCCAGTGTCGGCACGGTCAATTCCCAGGTATCGAAACTGGTAAAACCAATCGTGGTCTGCAGGCCAAAGCAGTGCCCCTCATCATCGGTCACCTCGACCTGCTGTACGGCAAGGTGCATGCGTTTAGCCACGCCATAGGCCGTGTCATGCCCATCAGGCAATAACACCACAAACTCATCTCCGCCCCAGCGCCCGAAAATATCCATATCGCGCAACACCTGTTGGCAGGCGTCGGTGAACGCGACTAAAGCGCGGTCACCGAC
>PWUP01000340.1 GCA_003562535.1 Gammaproteobacteria bacterium
AAACTGACGTGGGCTGGAACAGCCGAATTCTCGGGTTTGGTTATGGTGTTAGGTGGCCAAGTTGATTGGCAAGATGGTGGCAATAAAGGCATACAGGGTGCTATGTATATTGCTCATATTACACAAGATGAAAACGGTAATTGGGTTTTTGGTCATGAAACGACTGAGGGGATAGAGTTTGCGGGTGGTGGCAACTCGACATTAAAATTTGATAGGGATATTCTCAGGCAGGTAGCCGAGTCAGCCAGTCCTCGTGTGGTGAACTGGCGTGAAGTACAGAGGCCGTAGTGTCAGCCGCTATATACAGGTCGAATCATCAGGCTGAAGAGTTATAAAACTCGCTAAGCGGCCACTGTGCTGACCATCCCGCCGATAGGAAAAAAACCACTCAGGTTCACTGAATGTGCAACGATCACCACCGTAAATGGCGGTGATGCCCAAACTGCGTAATTGCTGGCGGGCTAAGGCGTAGAGATCAGCCCACCAACGATCACCCTTACCGGGGCGAAAACAGTCGCTATGAGCGGGGTCTAAGGCCAAAAATGCCGCTCGTACCTCAGAGCCTACCTCAAAAGCCTCCACGCTGATGGCCGGCCCTAGCCAAGCTAAGATATGCTGGGGAGGACAGGCCATCGCCTGCACCGTTGCGGGCAGAATACCCCGTACCAGACCACGCCAACCCGCATGGGCAGCCGCGACCACTGTCGCGGCTTGATCACAGAATAAAACGGGCAAACAATCGGCTGTTTGTACCACACACCCGCGCTGCGGCTGACGACTGTAGCACCCATCAGCCGCCACCGATTCGCTGAGGCTGGCCGCATCGACCACGGTAGCGCCATGAACTTGTTGTAGCCAAATCGGTGCGGTGAGCTCCAGCGCTTGATACACCCGCCGCCGGTTTTCAGTGACCGCAGCAGGCAGATCACCGCCACCATAGTTGAGATTTAAGCTGGCATAGGCTCCCGTGCTCACACCACCTTGACGGGTGGTTGAGGCCGCTCGGACACGCGCTGGGGCAGGCCAATCAGGGATGATTAAAGACAGCATGGACTCTCATCCTGATCAATGTATTGGATATCGACATAGCCGAATGCCTGACACAGCAGCGGCAACACTTCTTCAGCGGCGGCTGTTGGGGTGGTGGCTCCCCCTAAATCGCTCACTTGGGTGATGGGTAGCCCAGCAAAACCACACGGATTAATGCGTTGGAAGGGGCTGAGATCCATCGCAATATTAATGCTCAAACCGTGGTAACAGCAACCGCGCCGAACTCGCAGCCCTAAGGAGGCGAGTTTAGCGCCGCTGGCCGTGTACACTCCCGGCGCTTGCCGATTACCCTGAGCCATAATCCCATAATGCTCTAGCCAGTCGATGACGACACGCTCTAAACGGCATACCAACTCGCGCACCCCGAGATCATGGCGGCGTAAATCAAAGAGACAATACACCACTAACTGCCCCGGCCCGTGATAGGTCACCTGACCGCCGCGATCGGTGTGAATGATGGGGATATCCCCGGGTGCCAGCACATGCTCGGCCCGACCGCTTAACCCTTGGGTGAACACTGGGTGGTGCTGTAACAGCCAGCACTCATCCACAGTGTCAGCGCTACGCTGTTGAGTAAACCCCTGCATTGCGGCCAGCACTGGGGCGTAATCACAGACCCCGAAACGCCGCACAATCAGTGCTGCACTCACAACGCCATGATCACCTTAGGGTGATGACTCAGGGCGTGGTAAATCGCATCCATTTGTTCGCGGCTGTGTGCGGTAATCTTCACAGTGACCGAGACATAGCGGCCATTGCGGCTGCTGCGGGTGGACACTTGATGGGGTTGAATGCCTGGAGAATAAGGCTCGATCAAGGCCACAACCACATCGGCAAAGCTAGGGATTTCACCGATGGCCTTGATCGAGAATGCGCAGGGGAACTGCAGCAAGGCTTGCGATTCTGACGGCGCTGTGTTCACCATGCCGATCCGCAGACCTCACGCTTATGCGCCTGAAATAACGTCCACATCTGTTGCCACACTGGCCCTGGTTGCCCTGAACCGACGGGGCGCCCATCAACACGGGTGATCGGTAACACATCTTTGGTGCTGCTGCTGAGCCAGATCTCGTCCGCGCTGCTCAGCCGCACGGCAGGCAGTTCGACCTCATGGCAGGGTAGGCCCGCCGCTTGGGCTAATTCCAGAATCACGCTGCGGGTAATACCGTGCAAGATGCGCCAATCGGCCGGTGGGGTATAGAGAGCGCCGTCGCGAATCAGATAGACATTACCCGCCGAGGTTTCAGTGAGCATGCCATCACGGATCATGATGGCGTCCTCGGCCCCCTCAGCAATCGCTTGCTGGCGCGCTAACACATTCGCCAGTAAGGCCACACTCTTGATATGACACAACGACCAGCGGTTATCGGGTACGGTGATGGCCCTCAAACCTTGGTTCAGTACCGTCTCCGTCGGCGGCTTCAGGGGTTTGGCCATGGCAAACACCGTAGGCGACACCGGCTCTACGGGAAATCCATGATCGCGCCCACTGGGTGCGCCGCGAGTGACTTGTAAATACACGTACTGCTCGCCGCCGCCATTGCGCTCAACCAGCTCCGTCATGATGGCAGCCCAATCGTGCTCGACCGCCAGCTTAATGGCTTCAAGACTGCGCCGCAGCCGTTGGACATGCGGTTCTAAGCGGAATAACTGACCATTGTAGGCCGGAACCACTTCGTAAACGCCATCGGCAAACAAAAAACCGCGATCTAATGGTGATAGATGCACCGCATCCAATGGCAGAAACTCACCGTTAAAATAGGCGATAGAATGGGTCATCAATAGATACACCTCAGTTAAATAAGCCGGTGACCGTTAATAACACGCGGTCGGTGAAACGTCCAAACCACCCCCCCAAAGCAACATCTTGCAAGGCTACCAGCGGAATAGTAGCGATTTCTTGGTCATCCAGTCGAATCAACACCGAGCCGAAGGCATCACCACGAAATACCGGCGCTTCGACCCGAGCATTAATCCGTAAGCCAGCGCGCATATCGTCGTAACGGCCTTTAGGCAGGGTGACGAAGGTATCCTCGATAAAGCCTAAAGGCAGCACACTCTTTTCCCCTTTCCATAATCGCACGTCAGTCAACACCTGCCCAGCCGTATACAGTTGATAGGTCTCAAAATGCCCAAAACCGTAATTCAGCAACTGTTGACTGGCTTCAAAGCGATCACTGACCCGCTCAGCCCCTAACACTACGGCAATAAGACGCCGATTATCGCGTTGCGCTGAAGACACTAAACAATACCCGGCACTGCTGGTGTGACCAGTTTTCATGCCGTCCACCGAAGGATCACGCCATAGCAAGCGATTACGATTGTGTTGTTCGATGTTGTTATAGGTGAAGCTGCGTTCAGAGTACAACTGATAGTACTCGGGAAATTCCCGAATCAAAGCACGGGCTAAAATGGCAATATCACTGGCCGTGGTGTAGTGCTGCGGATCGGGCAAACCCGTTGAATTGACAAAATGCGAGTCCTGCATCCCCAATTCGCTGGCCGTGGCATTCATCAGTTGCGCAAAAGCCGCTTCACTGCCGGCAATGTATTCGGCCAAGGCCACAGTCGCATCATTACCGGATTGGATCACCACTCCGCGTAGCAAATCCTTGACACTGACTAAGGAGCCTACCTCAATGAACATGCGTGAGCCAATGGTTTGATAGGCATTACGGCTCACCGGCACCTGATCATCGAGACTTAATAGGCCATTGTCTAAGCGTTGGTAGAACAAATAGGCTGACATGATCTTGGTAATGCTGGCGGGTTCTAATCGCTGCCGACTGTTATGCTCGCTGAGCACCCGACCACTGTGAAAATCAACCAGTATGTGACCACGCACCGGTAACTCAGGTAGTTCAGGTACCATAGCCACCGCAGTTGATACCCATAAAGCCGCCACTAAACCCAGCACATGACTAAGCCGTTTCATCACAACCACAATCCTCTCGCCATCAATCTTGAGTCAAAAAAATGGTGTCGATACCCAACTCCACCAAAGCCGGTCGCAGTCGATCAACCTCATCAGCACTTTGTAACGGACCAATGCGCACACGGTACAAGGCATCCGTGCTGTTAGCGATTTGCACCCCGGGACCTAACTGCGCACTGAGGCGTTGGTACAGTTGCTCAGCCGCTTGGCGTTGACTGAACGCCCCCACTTGTAGAAACGCCTGATCCTGACGGGTAGCGTCCACTTGTGCCGCCGCGATAGAGGCACTGGCCGCAAGTGGGGCGGCGTCCGCATGAGCATTGGCATTCGGCTGATGCCAGGCCAGGGATTGATAGGGAGGCAGCGCCTTGACCTCAACCTGAGTCAGTCCTTCTTCCGTCATGCCTAAGCGCGAGGCGGCAGCATACGACAAGTCGATAATCCGCCCATCGACAAACGGCCCGCGATCATTAACCCGCACGATAATGCTGCGGCCATTATCCAAACGAGTCACTCGCACAAAGGTCGGAATGGGCAGGGTTTTGTGAGCAGCCGTCTGCGCGTACATATCATAGGGCACCCCACTTGAGGTCTGTTTGCCGTGGAATTTACGCCCATACCATGACGCTAAGCCCCGCTCTCGATAGCCTTGACTGGTACTGGCCACACGATACTCTTGCCCAAAAACATTGTAAATCATAGGATTGCCCAAGCGACTGGGCGGCTCTGCAAAGGGTACGGGATCAGTCGCCGAGTGCGCTGCTAAGTCCGTCGGCGCTTCTGGGCTACGGACGCAGGCCGCTAACAGCAGCACCGCTATGAACAGGCTAAAACGTGATGTAAGCATACGACACCATAACAAGGTGATAAGCACTACCGCTTAGCCTGAGTAGCCGCTACGAATCGCTTGGGCTAATTCATAAACGGCCATGGCGTATAAACGACTGCGGTTATAGCGGGTAATCACATAGAAATTATTGAAGGTCAATTGATACCAAGTGCCCCACTGCGCCTCAAACGCTAACAGATTGGCGGCCAGCGACTCATCCAAACCGGCAACTTCAGGCCGCACCCCCTGAGCCTGCCACTCGCGCAGTGACTTTTGGGGGCGATTCAGACCATTACTGGTGAGATCAGCCGCTTGGGCATTGTCCAGCCGCGCATCAACCGTCACTCGTCCATCACGCTGCCAGCCGTGTTCGGCCAAATAACTGGCCACACTGCCAATGGCGTCCACGGGATTATTCCACAGATCACGGCGACCATCACCGCTAAAATCAATGGCATAAGCGCGATAACTGCTTGGCATGAATTGAGCTATACCCATTGCACCGGCATACGAGCCTTGCAAACTCAGAGGATCGATACGCTCTTCACGGGTCAATAATAAGTAATGTTCCAATTCACTGCGGAAGAAATCAGCGCGACGTGGAAAATCAAAGGCCAGTGTGGTCAACGCATCCATCACCGCATCCCGACCGGTAATCCGTCCATACCGGGTTTCAACACCGATGATGGCCACGATAATCTCAGCCGGTACCCCATAGACTTGCTCAGCACGGGCTAAGGTATCCGCGTGCTCTCGCCAGAATGCCACACCACCGTCAATGCGTGGACGATCCAGAAAAATAGCTCGATACTCATGCCACGCCAATACCCGCTCTGCAGGGCGAGTCATCCGCGCGATGATGTCGTCACGAAACTGTACTTGGGAAAACAAGTCCAGCAACTGGGCTTGATCAAAACCATGCTGGGCAACCATTTCATCGATAAATGCCCGCACTTCGGGGCGCCGTGCAGCACCGGCTACCGCCGTCGTATTCGCTGCTGCGGTTTGTATAGCTACCGCAGTATCTGCCGGCGGCGCGGCGGCCAGTGATTGTGACCGCTCTTGGGGTGCATCGGCATTGGGGCTATCCGCCGCTGCCTGTGCTACCGCAAAATGCGGTTCTAAGGAACACGCGCTGAACAGCATCACTGTCAGCACGATTGAACTTACCCACCCGACTCTGCGGCCTGATAAACCAATGTAAGATGCCATGATTAATTCCGAGTTAAGTCCGAAAACGGTGCGTCGCGATGTTCATCAGCATACCGAATCCCGCCATAATCGTCACCAAAGCGGTACCTCCGTAGCTGACTAAAGGCAGGGGCAGGCCAACCACCGGCAGTAAGCCGCTGACCATTCCCATATTCACGAACACATAGATGAAAAATATCATGATTAAACTGCCCGCCAGCAAGCGAGAATAGGTATTTTTCGCCCGCATAGCGATGAGTAAACCACGAATCACGAGAAATAAATACACGCCAACAAGGATACACACTCCGATTAAGCCGAACTCCTCGGCAAATACTGCAAAAATAAAATCCGTTGAACTTTCAGGTAAAAACTCCAATTGTGATTGAGTCCCATTGAGCCAGCCTTTGCCGTACAGCCCACCGGAACCAATGGCAATTTTAGACTGGATGATATTCCACCCAGCACCCAAGGGATCACTTTCGGGATGAAGAAACGTCAATACCCGCTGGCGCTGGTAATCCCGCATCACCAATTGCCAAAACAAGGGAGCGATAGCCGCTAACAGGGCGGCTAACAGAGCAATTAAACGCCAACTCACTCCCGCCAAGAACAACATCACCGCACCGGTCATGGCCACGAGCAAAGCCGTGCCCAAATCCGGTTGCTTCAGAATCAAGACCACCGGCAGCGCAATAATCACTACCGACACGATTAAATAGGGCCAACGAGGCGGCAAGGGCTTACTGGTGAAGTACCAAGCCAGCATCATCGGCACGGCCAGTTTCATCAGCTCTGAGGGCTGAAACTGGACGATACCCAAATTTAACCACCGCTGCGCCCCTTGACGCACGGTACCAAACAGTAACACCGCAATCAGCAATCCAATCCCTGCCGCGTACAACCACGGCGTGAGTCGGCGTAAATAACGCAGCGGCACCTGCGCAACCGCCACCAGCACCATAAAACCTAAGCCCAAATGCGCGGCTTGCCGTAATACTAACTGCACATCTTGCTGGCTGCTGCTGTACAGCACGACCAGGCCGATCAGAGCAACACTCAGCAAGCCCAGCAGTAAAGGTGTGTCCAGATGCAGCCGCGCAAGGGGGTCCAGTGCAACCGGTGGATCAGGATCAATGGCACTGCGCTCATTGAGAAAGATCAGCGGTCTGCTCCCATAATCGGAAATACCCATCAAGAATTTGGCGCACTACCGGAGCCGCTACTGAGCTACCGCCGCCACCGTGTTCAACGATGGCGGCAATAGCGATTTGGGGTTGATCAGCCGGAGCATAGGCAATAAACAGCGCGTGATCATGCAAGTGACGCGGTAAACGCCCCGCATCGTATTCTTCATCTTGGCCTAATCCAAACACCTGCGAGGTACCGGTTTTACCGGCAATCTGGTAATCCAAACCTTGGCCGATGCGGCGGGCGGTGCCACGGCGACCGTGCACCACCTCAATCATGGAATGGTTGATATACCGCCAACCGGTGGGGTCATCATAACCGACCGGCGGCAACAACTCAGGTTCAGTCAGTGCGTAACCTCGACCATTTTGGCCTTGGGTGGCGTACAGTAAGCGCGGACGAAAACGCTGGCCACGCATGGCCAGTGCGGCGGTAGCGTGAGCCAGTTGCAGCGGAGTGGTCAGCATATACCCTTGGCCGATGCCCGCAATAACGGTCTCTCCGGTGTACCAAGGCTGGTTGTGTACCCGGCGTTTCCATTCTGGTGAGGGAATCAAACCGGCTCGCTCACCGACCAAATCAATCCCTGTGGTATAGCTAAAACCAAATTGGGTTAAATGCTCATACATACGCTCAATGCCCATATCCAGAGCCAATTGGTAATAGTACACATCACAGGACTCGGCCACAGCCCGCACCATATTGACCGTGCCGTGACCCGTGCGCAACCAGTCGCGAAACCGCCGCGATGACTGCCCCGGGAGGGTAAAAAAGCCGGGACAAAACACCGAACGGTTATGATCGGCCACCCCTGTGGAAAACCCAGCGACACTCATCATCGGTTTAATCGTCGAGCCGGGCGGATAAGCTCCCAATAAGGCGCGATTAAACAACGGTCTTTCCGGGTGGGTATTCAAAGCACGGTAGTCGGTGTGGCTGATGCCGTTGACGAATAGATTGGGGTCATAGTCTGGGGTACTGACAAAGGCCAATACTTCGCCGTTGCGTGGATCAATGGCCACCACCGCGCCGCTTTGCTCACCTAACGCCTCTTTGGCGTACTGTTGCAGCCGGATATCCAGCGACAAATACAGGTTCATGCCGGGTACGGGGGGGGTTTTGTCTAATACACGCAAAACCCGACCTTGGGCGTTGGTCTCAACCCGCTGATGGCCAACACGGCCATGCAATAGCTGTTCGTAAGAGCGTTCAATGCCGGTTTTGCCAATATGCGTCGAACCGGCGTACTGTCTCACATCAATGATTTGCATCTCACGATCATCAATGCGCCCCACATAACCGACGGTGTGTACGGCCTGCGGGCCCAGCGGATAATGGCGAGTTAAATCCGCTTCAATGCGCACCCCCGGCATACGGTGCAAATTAACCGACAGGCGTGCCACCTCGTCTTCCGATAAGTTAAACCGCAGCGGCACCCCACTGTAAGGCGCTCGATTGCGGCTTAAACGGCGAAACCGGTCAACATCCACCGGTTCAATGGCCACCAAATCGCGCAGTTGTTGCACGGTATCATCGAAGCTTTGCTCAAGCTGCTCACGGGTAATCTCTAGGCGATGGGAGGGTAAATTGCCGGCCAACAACACGCCGTTGCGATCAAAAATCAAGCCGCGCGTTGGTGGCAAGGGCTGTAAGCGCATCCGATTACCATCCGACAGGGTGGTAAAATGCTCATGCTGCATGACTTGCAACTGCGCCATACGACTGCCTAACAGCAATAACGCCGTACAGGCCAGTACTAACACCCACACTAAGCGGCGCTTAGTGAGTTGATGTTCAACACGGATATTCCTGCCACGGGGTAATTTAGGTTCTTTGGCATCGACCGTAGCGACGGCTTGCCCATGCGCGTGGTGCTGTTTCACTCCAAGTTCACCTGATGACCAACCTACTCAATGCGATAGTGACGCCGCAAGTCACGCAGCGCGATCAACACAATGGGCCAGAATAAGGCTCCAGTGACCGCAGGCACAAAAAACCAGCCATCACCCGATGAATAACCCATTATGCCGTTCATCCACGACAAGAGCAAACGCCCCATTAATAAAAATAACAACATAGTGAGGGCTTGCTGCCAGAGTGGAAATAATCGGACTTGTCGGTGAGCTTTGACCGCACAAAACGCCCAAATACTGTAGACCAAGGCGTGTTGGCCGAGTAATACCCCCTGTGCAGCATCGACCAACAGGCCAAGCACCCACCCAGTGATGACGCCAACCCGCTGCGGTAAAGCCATGCACCAATACATCAACACCAAGGCCAAGAAGTCTGGCTTGAACGACCCTAACCACGGCGGTACCGGCAAACTATCGAGGATAAAACCAACGGCTAAGGTTGCGATAATGACCCAAGTCCCCTGTTGATTTGGCCACAGCATATCAGCGGGCGGTTGCGCTCAGGGCATCATTGGAATAATCAGGCGCGACATCCAGCACTAAAACCTCACGAATGCGATCCAATTCCACCGCCGGTCGGGCATCAATGCGAGCAAATGGACTGCCTGGGTCAAATTCCACGGCTGTCACCACACCGACCGGATAGCCACGGGGAAACCGTCCTCCCATGCCCGAAGTCATCAACACATCACCGACTTGTATATCGTAATTGTTAGGCACATAAGGTAACTCTAAACGTTGATAATTGCCCGTACCGACGGCTAATGTACGCAAACCGTTACGATTAACTTGAACCGGCAAGGCATGATTCGGATCAGTAATTAAAATCGCGGTTGAACTCAGTGGATTAGCATGAACGATTTGTCCAACCACCCCGCGCTGATCCAGCAGGGGCTGTCCCACCTGCACGCCTTGCTTTTGGCCACGGTTGAGCAGTATTCGATGCCGATAAGGGTCACTGTCTACCGTTAATAATTCAGCAATCAACACTCGTTCGCGCATCTGCGTGGCTGAGTCCAATAAGGTGCGCAGACGGCGATTTTCCACTTCCAAAGCCGTTAAGCGTTGGATTTGGGCATTAAGTAATAGTTGCTGATGCCGCAGGCGTTGGTTTTCATGGATCAGAGTTTGTTGATCCACCCATAAGTGATGCAAACGCTGGCCGGCATCGATGGGAAAGCTAATCGCCCGTTGCAAAGGATACACCAAGGTTGCTAACACCCCACGAACGGGTTGTAAATAGGCCGTCCGGTGATCAAACCACATAAAGCCCATCGAGACCATGATCACAACCACCAGCTTGAGGGTGATGATCAGCTCGGCACTCAACCAAGGACGCTCAGGGGTTACTTGGGACAATGACGTACCCGATGCACGCAATCTCTAATCCACAGACCGGTCGTTTTATTCGGTTGCGAAGACATCAGGGCCGTATTCGTCAATCATTTCCAGCACTCGCCCGCCACCGCGAGCAACGCAGGTCAGCGGATCTTCAGCCACAACGACATTTAAACCGGATTCTTCCATGACCAGTTTATCTAAATCGCGCAATAATGCCCCGCCGCCGGTCAGCACAATCCCCCGTTCAGCCACATCAGCCGCCAGTTCGGGGGGAGTGGCTTCTAAGGCCAGTTTTACCGAGCTGACGATGCCTGATAGCGGCTCTTGTAAGGCTTCTAAAATTTCGTTGCTGTTCAGGGTAAAGCTGCGCGGCACCCCTTCAGCTAAATTGCGCCCTTTAATTTCGATTTCACGCACTTCACTGCCGGGATAAGCGCTGCCGATTTCGTGTTTGATGCGTTCGGCGGTCGGTTCACCGATCAACATACCGAAATTGCGGCGCACATAGTTGATAATCGCATCATCGAAACGATCTCCGCCCACACGCACCGATGCCGAATACACAATGCCATTGAGAGAAATCACCGCCACTTCTGACGTGCCCCCACCGATATCCAGCACCATAGAGCCACGGGCTTCATCCACAGGCATACCCGCACCGATGGCTGCCGCCATAGGCTCAGGCATGAGGTAGGTTTCACGGGCGCCGGCACCGATGGCGGATTCGCGGATAGCACGGCGCTCCACTTGGGTTGAGCCACAGGGTACACAAATCAAGACCCGTGGACTGGGATTAAAAAACCGCCGTGCATGGACTTTGCGGATAAAATGCTGGAGCATTTTCTCAGTAACCACAAAATCGGCGATGACGCCGTCTTTGAGGGGGCGGATTGTCGTCAGATTGCCGGGGGTGCGCCCCAACATCTTTTTGGCTTCAATCCCTACGGCAGCGACGGTACGCGGTCCGCCGCGGCTGACATCTTGATGGACGGCAACGACAGAGGGCTCGTCTAGGACGATACCTGCCCCCCGCACATAAATTAGCGTGTTGGCTGTGCCCAAATCGATGGATAAATCATTGGAAAACAGGCCTCGTATACGTTTAAACATTCTGAATTATTTGCCTGGAACAGGGTTAAGAGGGTTAAAGTGCATCAACGACTCGCTGTTGGGTTCAACACGGTCGGTGTGCTAGTTTAAGACAATTTTTGTCATCGTGCATAATTGCAGACTATATAACTTTTCGGAGAGTGATGATAATGCAAGCCGCCGAGGTACGCCATATTGCCCATCTTGCCCGTCTTGCCGTACACGACAGCGAGATGAGTGCTTACACCCGCGATCTCAGCGCGATTTTGGATCTGGTTGATCAGATGAATCGCATTGATACCACAGGGATTGAGCCGTTAGCCAACCCACTTGAGCAAGTCCAGCGCCTGCGCCCAGATGAGATTACCGCAACCGACCAGCGAGCGCGGTATCAGGGCACGGCTCCACAGGTTGAACGGGGGCTGTATTTAGTTCCTAAAGTCATTGACTAGGTAGCATCATTATTATGTTTGATTCGACCATCCGGCAATTAGGACAGGCTCTGCGGCGGCGAGAATTTTCCGTCAGTGAATTGACCCAAACGCTGTTGCAGCGGATTGAAGCCTTCAATCCGATCCTAAACGCTTTTATTAGCCCGACCCCAGAGGTAGCACGCCAACAAGCGGTGGCCGCTGAGGCGCGTTTGGCGGCGGGCACTGCCGAACCCCTAACCGGCATACCGCTGGCTCATAAAGATTTATTTTGCACCGCGGGTGTGCGCACAAGCTGTGGCTCCCGTATGTTGGCTAATTTCATTGCCCCTTATGAGTCCGCTGTCAGCGAACGCTGTCAAGCGGCTGGCATGGTGATGCTGGGTAAAACCAATATGGACGAATTCGCTATGGGGTCCAGCAATGAAAACAGTTTTTTCGGCGCGGTGCGCAACCCGTGGGATCGCGACTGTGTTCCTGGGGGGTCTTCAGGCGGTTCAGCCGCCGCTGTCGCGGCGCGCTTAGTGCCAGCCGCCACTGGCACCGATACCGGTGGCTCCATTCGCCAACCGGCGGCGTTTACGGGTATTACCGGCTTAAAACCCACTTATGGCCGTGTCTCACGTTGGGGGATGGTGGCCTTCGCCTCCAGCCTAGATCAAGGCGGCGTTATGGCGCGCACGGCTGAAGACTGCGCCTTAGTGTTGCAGGCGATCGCCGGTTTTGATCCACGCGACTCCACCTCAGCGGATCATGCCGTCCCAGATTACAGCGCCACGCTGGATCAGGATCTTAGCGGATTAACCTTGGGTGTGCCTCAGGAATACTTCAGCACCGGCCTGGACAGTGCGGTTGAGCAGTGCATCCAAGAAGCGATTGCGCAGTACCGTAAACTGGGGGCGCAAGTGCGTGAAATCCGCTTGCCCAGCAGTGCTCTCGCCATTCCTGCCTACTACGTTATTGCCCCGGCTGAGGCATCGAGTAATCTGGCGCGCTATGATGGAGTACGCTATGGTTATCGCTGCCAAGACCCTGAGGATCTACTGGATTTGTACACCCGCTCACGCGGCGAAGGGTTTGGTGCCGAAGTCAAACGCCGGATTATGGTGGGGACTTATGCCCTATCGGCGGGTTATTTCGATGCCTATTATCGCAAAGCGCAGCAAATCCGCCGGTTAATCCGTGAAGATTTCCAAAACGCCTTTAGCGAGGTGGATCTCATCGTCGGCCCTACGACCCCGACCACGGCTTTCGCCTTAGGTGCGCAAGTTGATGACCCTGTCACCATGTACCTTAATGATATTTACACGGTCGCCGTCAACTTAGCCGGTCTGCCCGCGCTGTCGCATCCCGTGGGTTTGGTCGAAAATCGTCCGGTGGGTCTGCAACTGATTGCGAATTATTTCAATGAAGCGCTACTGCTCAACAGCGCCCACCGCTACCAGCAGGTCAGCGACTGGCATCAACACCTGCCCCCCGGCTGTGCCGACTGAGTTCACCAATAGGATATTCATCATGCAATGGGAAACTGTCATCGGGCTAGAAATTCACGCCCAGCTTGCGACGCGCAGTAAAATTTTTTCCGGCAGCGCTACGGCTTACGGAGCGCCGCCCAATACCCAGGCCAGTGCTATCGATCTGGGCTTGCCCGGTGTTCTGCCGGTACTCAATGCCGAAGCCGTGCGCATGGCGGTCTGTTTGGGGCTGGCTATTGAGGCCGAGATTGCTCGTCACTGCGTGTTTGCGCGTAAAAACTATTTTTATCCTGATCTGCCCAAGGGCTATCAGATCAGCCAGTATGAACAGCCGATTGTCAGCAATGGGCGTATTGACATCGAATGCGCTGCGGGTCAACGTAAAACCATTGGTATCACCCGCGCTCATCTGGAAGAAGACGCCGGCAAATCGCTGCATGAGGATTTTCAGGGTCTGACCGGCATTGATCTCAACCGTGCTGGGACACCACTGCTGGAAATCGTCTCCGAACCCGATTTACGCTCAGCGCATGAAGCGGTGGCGTATATGAAACAACTGCACCAATTGGTGCGTTATCTGGGTATTTCCGATGGCAATATGCAGGAGGGATCATTCCGCTGCGATGCCAATGTGTCCGTGCGCCCTGTAGGCCAAACCGCTTTCGGCACCCGCACTGAAATTAAAAATTTAAATTCGTTTCGCTTTGTCGAACAAGCCATTGAATTTGAAGTGGAGCGCCAAATCCATGTCTTGGAAAACGGCGGTTCCATCGTTCAAGAAACCCGCTTGTTTGATCCCGAACGCGGCGAAACCCGTTCCATGCGCGGCAAAGAAGAGGCGCATGATTACCGCTATTTTCCCGATCCCGATCTGCTGCCGGTGGTGCTGGATGACGCCTTCATCGCCGCCGTCCGTGAGCAACTGCCTGAACTGCCCGATGTGCGCCGCCAGCGGTTGATTAACACTCATGGACTGTCCCCAGCGGATGCTGCCCAACTGGCGGGGCAACGCGCTTGGGCTGATTATTACGAAACCGTTGTTGATGGCTTAGAGGTCTCAGCGGCTAAGCTGGTGGCTAATTGGATGCTGGGCGAACTGGCCGCACTGCTGAACCGCCAAGGCTTAACCATCAGCGCCAGCCCGATCAGCCCCCAGCAACTCGCCGGATTATTACGCCGTGTGCACGACGGAACGCTGTCTGGCCATTTGGCTAAAGAAGTGTTGACTGAACTCAGCCACAGCGCTGCGGATGTTGATGACATTATTGCCCAGCGGGGATTGCAACAAATTTCCGATACCACCGCCATTGAAGCTGCCTTGGATGTTATACTTGCAGATCACCCAGAGCAAGTAGCACAGTACCGAGCGGGTAAAACCAAGCTGAAGGGGTTTTTCGTCGGTCAAGCGATGAAAGTCTTTAAAGGCAAAGCGAATCCACAAGTGATTAATGCATTGCTAGATCGCAAACTTACGGGTAAGGATTGAGTGCGGCACCGCACCGACTGCTTTTTTCCAAGGTCATTGATTACCAAGTTATGAACGCCCTGCTGAACCCATTTTGGATGATTTGCCTATTGCGCAGCGGGCCGCAAGACTTGCCCGCGTCCTATCCGCTCCTCAAACTGGTACTGGTAGCTTATGTACTCAGCGGCTTACTGTTTTTGATCAGCGGCGTGGGCACGCTGGGGCTGTATTCGGCGCTGGTGTTAGTGGTTGTAGATACGCTGTTATTAGCCGGTTTCACTTATCTGATCCTGCGCACATTTGACTACTCCGCTCGGTTTATCCAGACCTTGACGGCGTTGGCCGGTGCAGGGGCGTTGCTGCAATTCATCGCCTTGCCCCTGGGTTGGTGGTTTACTTGGGCCGACAACGCCGCAGCCGCCGCCCAAATACCGGCCCTGTTATGGCTGATATTAATGATGTGGAGTTTGATCGTTACCGGACATATCTTACGCCATGCCTTGTCAGTTTCCCTCGGGATAGGGGTACTCTGTGCCCTAGGGTATGTGCTGGTTTCTTGGACGTTAGCCGAACAATTAATGCTAGGGTTATAATATGCCACCATCAGACATGAGCACCCCTGCGACATCGCCTGAACCCACCCAGCCCGATGCTGAGCAGCCAGACAATCAGGCATTACCTGACAATAGCCATAGCACCCAAGCGTCCGAGAACTCACCTTTTTCAGGCTATGTCGTCGGTATTGGGGCGTCAGCCGGTGGCTTGGAAGCCCTAGAGGAATTTTTCAAACATTGCCCTTGCGATACCGGAGCGGTATTCGCCGTTGTTCAACACCTCTCGCCCGATCATAAAAGCATGATGAGCCATCTGCTGGCGCGCCATACCCGCATGCCGGTGGTAATGGTCGAAAATGAGATGCCGATTGTCGCCAATCATGTGTATTTGATTCCACCAGGGGCGGTGATGCGCATTGGCTCGGGTAATCTGTATTTAACCCCGAAAAGTCCGCACGGTCTCACCCTGCCGATTGATATTTTTTTCTCATCACTGGCTGAAGCCTATAACAGCCGGGCGGTAGCCATCGTTTTATCGGGTACGGGATCGGATGGCACACGCGGTGCAGTGGCGATTAACGCCGCCGGTGGGTTGTTGCTGGCTCAAGACCCCAAACTGGCTAAATTCGACGGTATGCCCCGCAGCGTGGTCAGCACTGGGGTGGTGGATGCGGTGTTACCCGCCGCAGAGCTAGCGACACGGCTGCTGGCGCATATTCGCAACCTGCCCTATGAACCGCACGATGATTTACCCATTTCCACCACACGCGCGCCGCTCTCACCTGACAGTGCCTTCGCTGCCATTATGCAGCGGCTGCAGCAGGTTGGCGAAATTGATTTTAACGACTACAAACCCGCCACGGTGTTGCGCCGGATTGAACGGCGTATGCAAGTGCGCCACGCCACCAGTCTCGCCAGTTATTTCGACCTGCTGGAACAAGAACGCAGTGAAGTGCTGACCCTACGCCGCGAGCTATTGATTCCGGTTACCCGCTTTTTCCGCGATCCTGAATCGTTTGAGAAGCTGGCTGACAAAGCCATTAAACAGATCATGGCCAATACCCATTCCAGCGACACGATTCGGGTATGGACGGCAGGGGTATCCACGGGTGAGGAAGCCTATTCTCTGGGCATTTTGTTCCTGGAAGCCTTTGACCGTGAGCGCCGCTGGCCGAATCTGAAAATCTTTGCCACCGATGTCAACCCGCAAAACATCGAGCTGGCGGGTATGGGGCAATACCCCGAGTCGGCTGCGGTAGAACTGAGTCCAGAGCGTTTAGAACGCTATTTTGTGAAAACCGGCAGCACCTATGCCGTTACCGCTGAACTGCGGCGGTGCATTGTGTTTGCACGGCATAATTTACTGACCGATCCGCCATTCACGCGTATGGATTTGGTCAGTTGTCGCAATACCTTGATTTATTTCAAACCACAAGCGCAAAACCAAGCACTTAAACGGCTGCAATACGCACTGAAACCGGGCGGTTATTTATACTTGGGCAGTAGCGAATCCTTGTCACGCGACACCACTGGATTCTCTACGGTCAGTTCCACCCACAAATTATTCAAACGCACGGGTAACTCACAACCGGTGTTGTTCAATCTCAGCGCGGCGAGCCATTATCCCCCTGCAGATATTAAAATCAAGAAACATTCGACCCATCATGCGCCCAATGTTGTTGATGGCCCAGTGATTGACTACGGTCTGGCGGCTTTGCTGGATTCCTACGCTCCGCCCGCTATTTTGGTCAATGACCGTCATGAGGCGGTGCATTTATTCGGTAATGTGCAACCGTATTTTCAAGTACGCCAAGGGTCGGCCAGTTTAGAAGTCAGCCGGATACTGCCTGATATTCTCGTACCGGTCGCTGCCGCCTTATTATTCAAAGCCAGTAAAGATGGCGAGACGTTAACCTCTGATACCATCCGAGTGCCGTTTAGCCAAAAAGAAACTCGTTCAGTCAGATTGATTGCTCGTCCCCTGAAAATGGAACGCGAAGAACGGTTTTTACTCCTGTGCTTTGAAGAACTGGCCGAGAACAACCGCAGCGACACATCCAGCACGCCGATTAATGTCGCAGCCGAGACCACAGAACGCATGGATGTGCTAGAGCGTGAACTCGCCGCTACCCGTGAAAGCCTGCAAGCGACCATCGAAGAACTGGAAACCTCAAATGAAGAGCTACAGGCCACCAACGAAGAGTTAATGGCCTCGAATGAAGAACTGCAAAGCTCTAACGAAGAATTGCAGTCCGTCAACGAGGAACTCAACACCGTCAATGCGGAGTTCCAAGAAAAGATGGTGATGCTGAATCGGGTCAATGCCGATCTGGAAAGCATGGCCAAGGCCGTCGGTGTCGCCACCGTATTTGTTGACCAAGAGCTGCATGTCACTCGATTTAGCCCCGATGCGGTGAGTATTTTCAAACTACGGGAATACGATATTGGCCGTCCTTTGGACGATATCGCCCATACGCTGAAATACCCCAGCCTAATGGAAGATTTGCGTGACACCCTACTCACCGAACGCATGATCCAACGCGAAGTCCTGTCCTCTGATGGCCGGATGTATCTAGCGCGCATTTTACCCTATCGCATTCCCTCCAACGCCACCATTGGGGTCGTTGCTACCTTTGTGGATGTCAGCGTATTTCGTGACCTACAGCGGCTACAGGCCATTATCGATGCCCTGCCCGAACACATTGTCGTGCTGGATCATGATGGCACCATCGCGCTGGTCAACGCCGCTTGGAGCCGCTTTGCTCGCGCTAATGGCGACCCACAAATGCGCCACTCCGGCCCGGGTGCCAATTATTTCTCGGCCTGTCGCACCGGTGAACAGGACACCGATGGACAGATTGCCCACCGCGCCTTGCAGGGCGTTAAAGCCGTATTAGAAGGGTCTAAGAAGGGCTTTGCTTTGCAATACCCTTGTCACTCCCCCGATGAACAACGCTGGTTTATGATGCATGTCGCACCGGTCATCGGCCAGGAGTTTGGTGCTGTTGTCAGTCATATCGATATCAGCTCATGGTATACAGACCAGACTGAAACGTGACCACACGACTTGAGCAGTGACTATGTCTAAATCTTCACAGCATCTCGCCCAGCTCCGGTCACGCGCCGAGGCGGCACTGCAACAGGGTGAAAGCACCCTAGCTCATTTGGCCGATGTAACAACGGATCAGTCCAATGCCCATGAGCTGTTCGAAAACCTGCGGGTTTATCAAGTCGAACTCGAACTGCAACACCAAGAGCTGATCAGCGCTCATGCTCAGGCGGAACATGAGCGTGAGCGTTATGCCAATCTATTCCAGTTGTTACCCTTACCCGCACTGATCATCGACGGAATTGGCGTCATTCAAGAGGTCAATCAACAAGCGGTCGATTTCTTCGGTTTTCGTAGCCAGCGTACCTTGCTGCAACATTCGATGTTCCGGCTACTGCATGACCGGGGTGGTGAATGGCTGGTCGATACCCTACACCGCCATCACAACACTCCCCACCAAGTGATTCCCGATCAAGCGGCCTTACACGGTGATGGCCGCACGGTGCCGATTGATGTCCATCTGATCCGACTGCCGCTGGAATACGCTCAAGATGCCCATACCCTGATCTTGTTGATTGATCGCAGTGCCGATCAAGCCCATAGCCAGCAACGCTTGCTGTTAGAATCACTGCTGAGCAATAGTACGGCGCTGATTTATGCTTTCGATCGTGACGATCGCTGTATTCTGATCAATGAACGCGCCGCCCAGTTGTTGGCTGTGGATGCCAAAAAAGCGCTCAACCAACGCCGCGATCAATGGATGCACCCTGCCTATGCCGATGATTTCCGCTGCCGCGACCGCCGCGTACTGAATACGGGTAATCCAGAAAGCTGTGAAGAACAACTGCAGACCCATAACAAGCCTACTCAGCATTTCATCACCAATCGGTTTCCACTACGAGACCGTAAAGGCGATGTGTTTGGGGTGGGTGTGATTGCCAATGATGTCACCGAAACCCGCAATATGGCCTTACAGCTCCAACTGGCCTTACAGGTGTTCAGCAAAGGCACGGAAGGCATTATTATTTGTGACCACAATAACCGCATCATTTCGGTCAATAAAGCCTTTGAGTCGATTACCGGCTATACCGAGTCCGAAGTCATGGGGTGCAACCCCTCGATTATGGGTTCAGGTCGCCATAATGCCGAGTTTCACCGCGCCATCTGGGAATCTATCAACACCCGTGGGGCTTGGGAAGGTGAGATTTGGAATCGCCGTAAGGGCGGCGAACTCTATCCCCAATGGCTTAATATCAGCCGCGTTACCGGTGATATGGGCGAAACGACTCACTACATCGGTGTATTTAAGGACATTACCCAACGCAAACTGGCCGAGGAGCAAATTGAGCGCTTGGCCTTTTACGATGTGTTGACCAATACGCCCAATCGTTATCTGTTAAAAGACCGAGTGAATCAAGCCATCCGCACCTCTCGGCGCAGTCACAACAGTTTTGCCTTAATGTTCATCGATCTTGATCGGTTTAAGGAAATTAACGATGTCTTTGGTCATGAAGTCGGCGATCAAGTGCTGCTGCAAGTTACCCAGCGACTACGCGAGTTGATCCGCGAAACGGACACCTTATGCCGTCTCGGCGGTGACGAATTCGCGCTGCTGTTTACTAATTTAGACAAACATAATGCTCATGGGCGGGCTGAAACCCTGCTCAACTGTATGAGCCAACCGTTCACGGTCGGTAATAAAGAATTAATGATGTCGCTGTCTGTGGGGCTGGCCATGTTCCCAGAAGACGGTGAAGATTACGATACCCTGCTGAAAAACGCTGACACGGCCATGTATCAAGCCAAGGCCAGCGGTCGCAACGCCTATCGGTTTTTTAATGTCGCTATGGCTCAACAAGTGGAACGGCGCTTGTCGATCGAATCCGCACTGCGTGAGGCCATTGAGCGCGATGAGCTGTTTCTCGTCTATCAACCGCAAGTGTGTCTCAACACGGGCTATGTAATTGGAGTGGAAGCCTTATTGCGCTGGAACAACCCGGAACTGGGCACAATACGTCCCGATGTGTTCATTCCCATTGCCGAAGAAAGCCGGTTGATTGTGCCTCTAGGGGATTGGGTGTTGCAGGAAGCCACGCAGCACATGCGCCAATGGCAACAAGCTGGGCTACCTCCCTTTAAAGTTGGCGTTAATTTATCCGCAGTGCAATTCTGGAAAGAGGATTTTCCAGATCGCCTAGCTGATCTCTTGGCTCAAGCAGAGGTTCCTGCTGATCTGCTAGAACTGGAATTGACTGAACGCACGGCCATGCGCAACCCTGCTGAGGCTACCGTTATGATGCAGCGCCTGCGCGCTACCGGCATTCGCTTATCCATTGATGACTTCGGTACCGGCTACTCGTCGTTAGCGTACCTTAAACGGTTTCCTTTGGATAATCTTAAGATTGATAAATCGTTTGTCCAAGACATCAGCATCGATCAAGACGATGAAGCGATTTGCCATTCAATCATTCAGCTTGCCCGTGCACTCAGCCTGCAAGTCATTGCCGAGGGCGTCGAAACCCAGATCCAAGCACACTTTCTCCGTGATCTCGGCTGCTCCGGTGCCCAAGGGTATTATTACAGCAAACCCTTAACGGCAGACGCTTTGGCGGACTGGATGCGACAGCAACCGTTCGTTCAAGCTTTCATTGCCGACTCATCGGTCGTCTCCGTTTGCCAATGCCGCTGCAATACGACGCGCCCCTCTGACCCATCACCGCAAACAGGGCAATAAAGTATCCATATCTGTACCCATTGCCAACTGCGCGGCGGTCTCACCGGCATGATTACGCAGCTCGGGATCAGCGCCCGCGTCTAACAACCACTCCACCATCTGCGGGTTATTATTGCTCACCGCCCACATCAGCGCCGTTAAACCGTTGTTGTGCTCCTGCACATTGACCTCGGCACCGTGACGTAACAAGGCATGGACGGTATCGGCTTGATTGTTCAACACCGCCGCCATCAAGGCGTTATAGCCGGTACGTTCACGCTGGTGTAAATCCGCCCCCTGCTCCAGCAGCCATTCCATAATCTCTAGGTGACCGCTCGCTGCCGCCCGCATCATTGGCGTCCAACGGCAATTATCCAGCGCATCGACTTCGGCACCACGGTTTACCAAACGCACGACTCGATCATAATCCCCAGCATTAGCCGCCACCATCAGCGGCGTCCAGCCTTGGGCATCGCGAGCGTGGATATCCTCGCCGGCAAACCCAAACCACCAGACCAGCGCAATGATCACTACAGGCCAGCTCATACCTAACCACAACGGCCAGCGTGAACGCCCAGGGGAGTGATTATCCAGTTGTTGCTTTTCAGAGTTTTGGGTCATTTTGCATTTTGATTCATTGGTTTGCGAGACAAACCCGTCATTCAGGGTAGATAGGGATAGCGCGTCGGCGGCGTTTGACTTCAACTCATCTTAACGTTTTATCGCCTGAAGAAAAACCACTAGCTCATGGATTCGTGTCGTCGGATTATCAGTCCCGCTGGCCTTGGCGGCGCGTAGGGAACGCATCACCCGCATCCTTTTCTTCGCGATAACGCTGTTTGGCAAAACTCAACACGCTATTGGGATCTGATCCACAGTCACCGCACACTTCGATATTGGCAGTATTCAAACCATAATGATTTCTCAGATCCTGAAAGTAGCAAGGTTCAGTTTTTTCTGCTTCGCAAACAATCAGTATTTTGGCATAAGGGTCACGTTGCGCGGCTCGACGCTGTAGCCGTCTTGCGTTTTACGTACCCATTAACCGTTTGAACCCTAGTATTGAGGAAACTTCGGCCCAATACCGGCCTTCCTCTGATTTGTGTACTACAATTTTCAGTGTAGCGCCCAATTACACCCACTGCCACACGCCCTCCTGTTCCGTGACCAAACCCATAGCCGCCAGCGCATCAAGCTGCTGCTGAATCGCCTTGGTGGGTCTGCGCTTGAACTGCGCGGCCAGTTGGTCGAGGGTCTGTGGGGTAGCCAGTACATCGCGCATCAACTCCACCTGTTCGCGGGGTGTTTTCGGCCACACTTGGGACGCTGCCGCAACGACGG
>PWUP01000342.1 GCA_003562535.1 Gammaproteobacteria bacterium
CCAAAGGAGGGGAATTTTTAGCCGTTGAGTAGGCACTGTGAAGTTGATTTGATCAGTGCCGATTACTCGCCCTTACTGGTTAAGGCCTTTAATCGTAGTTTATGCCAAGGCGCAGTATATTAACGGATCGTTGAAACGCTTAAACCGGCTGAGTCACTTGAAATAACCACTCCCGTATCGGCGCTTCCAAATGCGGGCCGATGACTGTCCGCACACGGGCATGATAGTCATTAAGCCATGTCCGTTCGCGGTCATCCAACGCCTTAGGGTCGATTAAGCGGGTATCGATGGGAGCTAGGGTTAAGGTTTCAAACCCCAACATTGGCCGTTCGCCGCCGGGGATGGCTTGAGCCTCTGTAACCACCAGCAAATTTTCAATCCGAATCCCATAGGCTCCGGTTTTGTAATACCCAGGTTCATTGGATACGATCATACCCGGCTGTAAGGGAATATTCACATGGACTTTAGAAATCCGCTGGGGGCCTTCATGCACACACAGATAACTCCCTACCCCATGCCCCGTGCCATGATCAAAATCCAAACCTGCCTGCCACAATGCCTGTCGAGCTAATACATCCAGTTGACTGCCACAAGTGCCGTGAGGAAAACGCGCTTGGGTGATCGCAATATGGCCTTTCAATACCCAGGTGAAATGCTGGCGCTGTTCAGCGCTGGGCTCACCAATGGCTACTGTGCGGGTTACATCGGTGGTACCGTCCACATACTGCCCACCCGAATCGACTAAGTACAATTCGCCTAACTGTAAGCGGCGATTGGTCTCAGGGGTAACTCGGTAATGGATGATCGCCCCATTGGGTCCAGAACCGGAAATGGTGTCGAAACTGATGTCGCGGAATCCGGTACCGGCGGCTCGTAAACGGTGCAACTGTTGCGCCGCTCCGAGTTCATCAACCTCGCCTGCGGGTGCCTGTTGTGCCAGCCAATACAAAAACCGAGTGAGCGCCACCCCGTCACGTTCATGAGCAGCGCGCGCTCCGGCCAGTTCAGTCGGGTTTTTACAGGCTTTGGGGAGTACACAAGGATCGACAGCCTGATCCAGCACTGCCCCTGCGCGTTCTAAGCGTTCGACCACATAGGCCGCCGCAGTAGACGGATCAATCCGTACCCAGCACTGGCGCTGACCCAAAGCGTCGAGCGTATGCCCTAAGGCATCAGGCGCGCAAATCTGCACCGCAGAGCCTAAATGGTCATGCACGGTTTGATCGATTTTCCGAGCATCGACAAACCAATCCACCTGACCCTCAGCGTAGAGCACCGCAAAACTCAAGACTAAGGGCGTATGCGGCACATCACCGCCCCGCACATTCAGCAGCCAAGCAATGGAATCTGGCTGAGTCAATAGCGCAGCATCCACCCCAGAGGCCGCCAGTTGTTTGCCCAAACGGTGGCGTTTATCTTGTGAGGATTCGCCCGCATAGGCGATGGGGTGAACCACGGCTGGCGCTACGGGCGGCAGCGGTCGATCAACCCAGACGGCATCCACGGGATTGTCGTCACAGGCGACCAGCACCGCATCCGCTTGGGCACAAGCAGCGCGCAGTTTTTTTAGACTCTGGGGGGTGTGCAACCACGGATCGTAGCCAATCCGCGCCCCAGCATGGAGACGCTGCGCCAGCCATGCAGACGGCGGCTGTTCCAGTAAATGCTGGGGTTGGAACAGTTCTGCGGCGACTTGATCAATCACTTGTAGCGTATAACGTCCATCAACGAAGATAGCCGATCCCGGCTGATAAACAATAGCTAAGCCTGCAGATCCGGTAAAGCCGGTCAACCACGCCAGCCGTTGGGCGCTGGGCGGGACGTATTCACTTTGATGCTGATCGGCCAGTGGCACCAGAAAGCCATCGAGTTGCCGTTGGGATAACTCGGCGATCAGGGCATGATAGCGGGTGTGGCGAGCCTCGGAATGGGCCGCTATGGTGGGGTTATTCATGAACTTGCTGCAATAATTCCTCAACCAAAGGCAGAATGTTCTCAACAATAACGGCAATGCCTTGGCGATTAGGATGGATACCGTCTTCCAGATTCAGATGGGATTCACCCACCACGCCTTCCAGCATAAACGGATAGAGCAGCACGGAGTAGTCCTCGGCTAGCTCGGGATAAATGGCGTTAAACGCTTGGCCGTAATCGCGGCCAAGATTTGGGGGGGCGAGCATGCCGAGCAGCAATACGGGCAGATCACGTTGTTGCAGCGTGGCTAACATCTGCTCCAGATTCTCTCGGGTTAAACGAGGATTAATGCCGCGCAGACCGTCGTTAGCCCCCAAAGCCAGAATCACCGCCTGCGGCTCATCAGCCAACGACCACTCCAAACGTGACAACCCCCCGCTGGTGGTGTCTCCAGACACTCCGGCGTTGATCACCGTTACGTTATGCCCCCGATCCCCTAACGCTTGTTGTAACTGCGCAGGGAGGCTGTCGGCGCTGTCTAGGCCGTAACCTGCCGTTAAGCTATCGCCCAACGCCATGATGCGCAGGGATTCGGCAGTGGCTGAGGTCAGCATCAGCCCACATAAGGCCATCACCGCCGCCAAATAGTGCCAGTAGCGCTTTATCTGGCTCATCATCATGATTATCCTAAAGCCGGTGAGATTGAACGACCTCTAGCACGCGCCCAGGCCGTGAAGCCCGCCGCAGACACGTTCATCATCAAAGCATAGAGAATAGCCGGGACAACCATCGCCGGTTCACCCAGCAGGCTGGTGGCGATGAATATGGCCAATGCCGCATTTTGCATGCCTGATTCCATCGTAACCGCAATCATATCGCCAAAATCCAGTTGCAATAACCGCGCCCCCAACCAACCTAAAGCCATCGTGCCCACATTTAATGCCAAAATATATGGCCCTAAATCCGTGAAATGCGCCATCATGGTCTCACGCTGACTCATGAACGCACCAATCACAATCAGAGCGAAAATGGCCGTTGCCAAGTGCCGGCACCAGCGCCGTATCCGTACCGCCAGCGTCGGCCAGAAGTAATGCAGCATCATGCCCAGCACCACCGGAACCCCGGTCACTAGGAACACGCCAAGTAAAATGCGCCCTGCGGGTATAGCCACCAGCGCGGCATCACCGAGCAACAGCGCTTGTGCAGCCCATAAGATCAACGGAATACTAATGATACCCACTAGGCTGGAAATCGCCGTTGCGGAAACGGATAGGGCGGCATTGCCCCCAGCCAACACGGTCAATAGGTTTGAGGTCACGCCACCAGGACAGGCGGCCAGTATCATAATGCCTAAAGCAAATTCTGGACGCCCCTGATACCACAGCACCAGCACCGCAGCCCACAGTGGCAGCAGAATGATTTGGTTCACTAAGGCCATGCCCAAGGAACGCGGATAGCGGAAAATACGGGTAAAATCGGCCACCCGCAAGCCTAGGCCAATGGCGAACATGATGAACGCCAAACCCAAAGGTAATAAAATTGCATTCATTGGTAAGCCACAACCCAATTTGTCGTGAGATTAACAATCTCGGTTTGATAAAATACAGCAGTCAAGACTAATCCTAAACACGCGGATACCGTCAGAACCAACTGCAAAATTGCGGTACGCCCTAAACAGATATTGTATTTCTCGGCACCGTCAGCATGAGCCAAAGCCCGCCAGATACCCATACCCATCGGCAAACCGGCTAAACCCAGCGCCGCCCCACACCAAGGCGGTCCTAACATCGCCACCACGGATAAGCCGACCGCCACACCAATCAATAAGCCGCCAAACAACCACTGGGCACTGCGCTGACCGAGCAAAATGGCTAAGGTACGTCGCCCTGCCAAGGTATCACTGCGGCGATCACGGATATTGTTCAGCAACAACACACCCGCAGCGGGCAAACCAATAATCACTCCGATGAGCACCGCATGGGCGCTGACCTGACCGCTGTGCAGATAGGCGACCCCCCCAACGCCAACCACGCCAAAAAACAGCACGACGAATAACTCGCCGAGTGGACCGCGGGAAATGGGATACGGGCCACTGGAATAGGCGTAACCGGCCAGAACCGATAACAGCCCAATGGTCAGAATCGGCCAGCCTCCTAAGGCGACCAAGTACAGTCCGCACAGTACGGCTAGGGCGAAAGCAGCATGCGCTGCCCATAAGACTTGCTGGGCGGATAACCAACCGCGCTCAGTCACGCGAGCCGGCCCAAGACGGTCAGGCTGATCAGTGCCATTAAGACCATCCGCCGCATCATTTTGCAAATTTGTCCCGATTTGGATTGCAGCGGCGGACAGTGCCGCGGCCAACAGCACACCGGGACGCACCGCACCGGTTTCCACCCAACCCACCGCAGAACCGGCTAATACGGGCGATAAGGACAGTGGCAAGGTTTGCGGACGAATCGCATGCCAAGCCACCACAGGCCAAGAAGGACGTGTTGAAGTCATATTCACGGTTCCTATGCGCAATGAGGCGTAGTCGTGACCGTCCCCAAACCATGCCACTGGAGAGAAAGGAACCGATTGACTGCGCTTATAGTTTTTGAAATCAAGGCTCGACTGTCTAAGCATGTGCGCTGAATTATGCGACCCGCTTACGGGTGCCGTCAAGCACTCGGGCTTTGACAGCGTGGGTAGTCAGTTATTACCATGCACGCAAAAGCGGCCACTCAGTCTAACCCAGCCATGCGGCTGTAGGTCTTTGAGACCCTATAATGAGAAGGTCAATCTTAACACCTTTGGAGCAAAAAACAGCGAGTACAATCATGCCGACAGTCGAACATAATGTGGTGTTCCCGGCAAAACCGGATGAGGTTTTTGCCATGATCCGGCGGGTTGATGAGTTTCCCCGCTACGCTGATGCGGTAGAGTCAGTCACCCCGCTGAGCGCGAACAGCTACCGTTGGAAAGTACGGGCTAATGGCGTTGTATTTAGCTGGGATGTCGCCATTGTTGAAGAATACCCGCCCTATCGCCTGACTTGGCAATCGCTCACCGGTATCCGCAATACCGGGCGCTATCATCTGTCAGCAACACCCGGTGGCGGCACCCGAGTACGCCTAGCGATTGAATACCATTTACCTAATAAATTATTGGATAAAACACTGGGTCGAGTGGCTCAGCCCATCATCAAGCACATCAGTGCCCAAGCGTTTGGGCGGGTTAGACAGGCATTGATTGCGGATAACCATAATAAGCTACGCGCTCAAGGTGTGGCGGCCTAAATAGTATGTAAGGGATAGCATGTAAGGGCGGTTCGCGAACCGCCCTTACATCTAGACTATAACCCCAAAGCCAAGACAACGGCAACGACGCTGCCCAGCGTCGCCAGCCCGTAGCCGGTCAGCTTCAGCAGCGTGGATGCTGACACTCCAAAATCGTGCAGGGTATGGATAATGCGGTGCGCTCCATGAAACAAAAACAAGCTGATCACCACCGCCAGCGCTAAGCCGATCAGCGGATTTTGCAGCAGGCCGAGCACGGTCTCATAACTCAGCGCTTCGCTATCAAACCCGATACCCAAGGGGATTAACACACCGATGATGGCTACCAGCACCGGCCCGACCAGAGCCGCCAGCATGCCCCCTGCACCGAATAATGACCACACAATGGGTTCATGGGAACGTGGTTTCATGACAATACCCTCATCATCAGAATCAATATCCCCACCGACACCGCAATCCACACCACGATAGCGGCAGTCACTACGGTGCGGTTTTGGATGAATTCACCTCTAAAGCGCAGCAAGGGCATGGTTTGTGGCAAGAGGCCAAACCACGTCCACGCATGATACGCAAATGCGATGAATACCAGCAGATGCAGCGCTATCGACACCGGCGATTGCAACACCGCCAACCAGGTGGCAAACGCCTCGGGGCTATCAGCCAGACGGCTGAGACCGAGCAGTAAAAACAGCGCGTAGGCCACCACCAGCACACTGGTGCCTTCGCGGATCAGATACCATTTATAGTTGGGTCGCCGCAGCCACCAGCGGCTCATGCTGCGGGTATAGGTTTTGGGTTGATTCATGAGCGCCGCCCCAAAGGTCCAAGAAATCGCAAGAAATAATCAGTAGCACTGGCGACTTTGTTTTGGTTTATCGCCCGCGCCGGTTCGACGTGTTTCGGGCAGACTTCAGAGCAGTAGCCCACTAGGGTGCAGCCCCAAACGCCCTCTTCCGCGTTGATAACCTCCATGCGCTGGTCTTTACCGCCGTCACGCGAATCAGCATTGTAGCGATGCAACAGTGCTAAAGCGCCCGGCCCGGTGAATTCATTGTTCAGCCCGTATTGCGGGCAGGCTGAATAACACAGCAGACAGTTGATGCACTGCGCATAACCGAGAAAGTCTTCGATCTGTTGCGGGGTCTGGGTATAGGGGCCGTCTTCAATCTGGCGCGCCTGGGCTGGGATTATATAAGGCTTTACCGATTCCAGTTTCTCCAGAAAATCCGTTTGATCGATGACCAGATCACGCATAATGGGGAAATGCGTTAGGGGATCAATCCGTAATCCTGCCGGGTAGAAATCGCGCAAAAACGACTGGCAGCTCAATGAAGGTTCGTCATTAATCATGCAGCCGCAACTGCCGCAAATCGCCATGCGGCACGACCAGCGAAAACTGAGACTGCCGTCCAGATGGTCTTTGATGTATTGCAAACCTTCCAGCACCGACATTTCATCGGTGAATGGCACCTCATAGCTTTGATAGTGCGGCTCGGTGTCGTGTTCAGGATGGTAACGCAGGCACTCAATAGTGATGGTGCGAGTGGTGCTCACAGTAATGACCTCTCTCAATTATTTGTCGGCTGCTTGTTCAGCACCGC
>PWUP01000283.1 GCA_003562535.1 Gammaproteobacteria bacterium
AGCGTGAGAAAATGCGGGCTATGAGCCGCGAAGAGCGCCGCGAATTCATGCAGCAACGCAGTGAAACTCGTCAAATGCGCCGCGAACAACGCCAACACCAGCGGATGATGTAGTCGCCTCTGTCACCACGGGCGGTTGATCCGCCCGTGCGGTGGCACTTAATGACCGGTCTTACCTTTTGCCGAGCGGGTGGCATGCCAAACCAAATGCGCCAGTAATTCTGCCGAGCGGCTTGTGGATTGCTGTACGCTGTGCAATTTTTCCGGCATATGGGCTAAATCCAGACTGTCGGTGATTTCCAACGCCGCCAGTTGGGCGTTATCCACAACGGTGGATAACAGATTACGATAGACCAAATCCGCTTTAGAATCGAGCCGTACTGCCGTTGCCCAATGGCGCTCGATGATCCCCTCTTGAAAGCGACGGCGGGCGTCCTCCACTGCACGCTGTTCACCCAAATCCGTAAACAGCAAGACAAACCCCAAGACCCGATCCGGCGTGACAAACACTGGATCAGCACGTAAGGTCAGGGGACGCAGGGTATTAGGGCCGACCTGTACACTGATCTCACCACGCCATGCTCGCCATTCTGTGAGTAACTCATGCACGGTGTGCTGCACCGTCTCAGCAGGGTCAAAAAAGGGAATTAAATCTTCAATCGATCTAAGATGCGGTTGCGCCCACTGCACCAAATGCTCAAAGGCTTCATTAACCAGCAGAATGCTGCCTGTCGTGTCCATAATCACGACAGGTTGTTCAGAATGCTGCACTTGATGACTGATTTGAGTCAATTGATCCTGAGCAATCAACATCCGTACCGAGCGGAATTGCAACACCACATCGGCAACCGATTCACCAATTAGCCGAGCCACAGTGCGATCTGCCGGACTCCAGGGGGCTGCCGTCGCTTTTACCACCTGATGCCATTTGGCAAACGATTTACGCGGTGACAGCTCACTGGGATCATTAACCGCCGTTTCCATCGGTTTAAAAGGATTGCCGCCCCAGGTGACGGTACGCACCCGCTCAGGGCGAAACCATAACAGGTATTCACCAGGTGAGCGCGAGATGGGGGTAGCGAGTAACCCACTGGCAATAGGAGTTAGATCCGCAAAAGTCGGCTCGATTACACCCAGAGAATCGGTGGCGATGACGTGATCGCGAGGTTGTCGATCCAGCCACTGGCCAATGTCCCGCAACTGCTGAGTACCCGGTACTTCACCAGTAGTCAACACTTGCGATTCAAACAACAACGCTGCCCCAGTCGCCTCCAGCGGTTGCAACAAGGTCTGGGAGCCATCAAACAAACCGGTACGCCAGTCACCATCCCGCGATATGGCCTCAATCATGCGTTGTTCTAACCTTCTGACCGCAAGCTCGGCCTGTGCTTGCATAAAGCTTTCCAAGGCAACAATGCGCGTACCGATAGTCTCAGCCAGTAATTCGCAAACCGTGCGTAACTCATAGTGAACAAAGCGCGGCGCGTAGTGATGACATGCAACTAAACCCCACAATTGCCCGCCGGCCATTAAAGAAACCACCAGAGTGGCACCGACGCCCATGTTTTTTAGATATTGAATATGAATCGGCGACATACTGCGCAACAAACACAGCGACATGTCCAAATCGCTGCCAGTGAGCGGGCACTGCTGGGGCCTTAAGGGTACCGGCGTATATTCCACGTCCACCAACACGCGGATGCGATTTTGTTGGTACAGTCGCCGTGCAATATGCGGAATATCTGAGGCCGGATAGCGATTACCCAGAAAAGCTTCTAAATCCGGCTCGCGACATTCTGAAAACACCTCGCCATGACCTTGCTCGTCAAATCGGTAGACCATGACACGGTCATATCCGGTTAATTCTTTAAATACACGAGCGGTTTCATCGCATAAATTACGCAATGAAGAGCTATACTGTACGCTGCGCAAAGCGGTTTCAACCTGTTGTGACAAGTCCACAGAGGGGCCAGCACGTTCCAGCTCAATCACCAGACCACCCTCTGGGGGGCGATGCAGCAGTCCGTCACACTCCACTTTAGGGCGTCCCACTTGACAGCGCACCGCTCTGGGAATAGTGCTTAAGGCATCGCTGAGATGAGGACGGATACGCTGAGCCAGATTGCCCGGCAAATCATTGAGATTCATTCCTAAAAGTGTATTATCCAGACCCAAAAACGCCGCAGCATTCTCGCTGACTTGTACAATCGTCTGCTCAGGCTCACGCACAACCAGTAATGCACCATGCGGCTGTATGGAGCCCGCCCGATGGATTTGTTCGCGCTCGCAGTTAGACAGATCGGCCTGTCCGAAAGCAGGCTCTGTATCAGTACGCTCCGCCCTCATCGCAGTGACTGGCGCACCTCAGTCTGGAGTGATCACAGAGGATCGCGGTGAGTGGCTAACGAGTAAATTATCGACCGCAATACCGTGCTGATTCAGCTTGACATACAGGCTTTGACGGCTCAACCCCAGTATTTCCGCCGCCGCCGTCCGATTACCGCCAGTTAATTCCAAAGCCGCTTTAATATAGTGGCGTTCTAACACCCCGGTGGTTTCTTTGACCAATTGGCGCAGCGAGGTCTGCCCGACTTGTTCGACCAAGGCAATTAAATCTTCGGCTAAATTGCCATGTTGCGCCGGTACCGCTAAGCGTCCGCCAGTATCACGTAATAACAGGCCGATATGCGCCAGTTGAGCACCACCGTTACGGGCAGCGGAAATTTCAACTTCGGTATGGCTACCTAATTCCCCATGTATCGTGCTGGCAAATAAACGGACTGTGCCGTGTTGTTGAACTTGTCTGAGCAGCACAGTCAAATCCGCGCCGGGTTTGCTTAACCAACGACTCAACGGCTGATTGATCACCCGGCTTTCAGTCGTCATTTCCGTCATGTCCAAAAACGCTTGATTCAATCGGCGGATTTCACCGCACTCATTGATAACCACGAACCCTTCAGGGGCATGGTCAATAAACGGCTCGACGGGGATAGAGTCGTCCGGTTGCTGTGCGAGGGACTGAGTGGCAGTTAATTGCAATAAAAACGCTGGGCCAAGATCGGCGGGCATCAGTGAGGCGCGGACCACATACGGCTTACGCTGTTTACCGATATGAATCAGCGTTGCAGGTGCTTTACCCTGCTCCTTAACCCGAAGCAGCATGTCTTGGAATTGTGCGCGTTCACCGCGTGGCATGTGCAGCAGAAATTTTTTACCCACGGGGGAGTGGGCCAAGGTATGCACAGCGGCTGGATTGGCTTCGATCACCTGCAAATCGTCCGCACGCAGCAATAACACCGCTTCGTTGGACGCATCAAACAATAAGCGGTAACGCGTTTCAATTTCTCGCAGCTTCCAGTAATCGCGTTCCATCGTTTGCTGGGCGGCGACCAAACGGGTGTGTAACTCCGTAATGGCTTGCAGGCTTTTACCAATAGCCACTAAACCCGTCTCGGTCTTATCACCCAAACGCACGGTTGTGTATTCCATCAACAATTGTCGCCCGCTGGGAAAACACTGAGTCACCTGGCTGAACACCGAAACCCGCTGATTACGCCCACCAGGGATCATAGGCTTGAGCTTAGCGTTGGCGCCATCAGACAAGGTTTCCGCCCATGGACGCCCAATCCATGCATCAATGCGCTCACCCGCAAGGGCATCGGATAAAGTAACCTCTTGAATCACTCCCTCAGTATTGAGCAACAGGGTGATGTCGGGTTGAGCAGGGGACGCGCTGTTCATAGTGAGAATACCATCGGCAACAGATAAGCCTATTAGGGCAGTGTAACACTTTATTGACAACTGATGGATGATTATTAGAGGCCAAGTGTCAACAAAAAGTTTATATTAAAACGCAGTCGTCCCGATTCAGCTTACGTTTAATGAGCACAGGCTAAATTGAACAGGTAACAATACGCTGCATAACTGTATGCCGGTCTACAATACCTTGGAGGATTTTTGAATATGAATACGCTGATCCGCTTGATGATACTCGCTTGGGTGGTTGCGATAAGCGCCGCTTGCAGCAGCACAGCAGGTTATGATTATCAATACACCAATGCCGGCATGGCCACTGGAGCGGTGCTTGGTGGCGTGTTAGGCCATCAAATTCATGGCAAAAATGGTCGTTATGCCGGAGCAGCGGCTGGGGCATTGATTGGCGGCATGACCGGTTATAATGCTGATCAAATCAGTGCAGTACGCCGTGGTCACGGTATTCAGGGTTATATGCCTAGCCAAGATCCTCATCCACCCCAGTATGCTCAACCTCCCGAGTATTATCAGCCGTCTTATTATTACCAACAGCCCAGTTACGCTGCGCCTAGGCATGTGGGGTTTTGAGCGTAACGTCGAACCTATGCCATGCACCGTATCGCCTTACCGCTAAGTCGTGCGCTGGTTTTCAGGCACAATAATCCGTTCATGCTCATGGAACCTAGGTGCCGGATCGGCAAATAAACGCCCTTGACCAAAGGTCACATGATCGTCGCGCAAGATGCGTAGCATATGTTCGGTTTCCACCGATTCGGCCATGAGCGCCATGTCCAAGCCTTGGGCAAGATCGACGATGGCCTTGACCATAGCACGGTCAGCAGGGCTCCATACAATTTTAGTGGTTAAATCGCCATCGATTTTAATGTAATCAAAAGGCACAGAACGTAAATCTGCAAACGATAGCGCCCCGACGCCAAAATCGTCCCAAGCAAAGCGAAAACCGTCTTTACGCAATTCTGTAACCACTTGGCGAATCCGCAACATATTATTGGCTGCGGATTTCGCATTAATTTCGAACACAATCCGCTGCGGTTTCGCGTGCTGTTCTTTAACCGTCATACGGATTTGGCTGACCAAATCGGCTTGATTCAATTGACGATTAGACAAGTTGATGGTCAGCGAAACAGGATGACCACTGCGGTTACCAATGCCTTGGGCGCGAATGGCGCTGACTAAGGCACGTTGCTCGATCACATCGCGCAAACCTAAATGTTCCGCCGCATTCATGAACAGACCCGGTCCATAGGCGCGACCATTGGGTTCAATCAAACGCAATAGGCATTCATAATAATGGATGACACCGATATCTAGATCAATAATCGGTTGAAAATAAAGTGTAAATAAATCATAGTCCACCGCTTCACGCAGACGTTTTTCCCAAGCAGCGGCATCACCGGTTTCCTGATTATCGTCTTGTATGCCGCTGGCCAATTGATGGGTTCCACGGCCACGAGCCTTGGCTTGGCGCAACGCGACGGCCGCACGGGTCAGTAAGGCATAGGGTTCGCTGCCGTGTTCAGGGAACAGCGCGATGCCCACACTGGTACTGAATGGCACATAACTGCCCTCATGAGCAAACTGGAGTCGGTGTAGGGTGCTGAGTAACTGATTAACGTACTCAATGGCTTGTTCTGATGAAGTATTGGGCAAAATTACCCCAAATTCATCACCACCCAGACGGCCTACCACCCCACTTTCACTGAACAGTTCTGCCAGATACGCCGCAAACCGTTGCAGGAATTGATCACCCACCGCTTGGCCAAACACTGAGTTACTGAACTCAAAACGGTCAAGATCTAAGAAAAATAAGGCACCTGGCGCTCGCTGATGACGTGCGTATTCCAAACGGGTTTCAAGTTGCTCGATAAACCAGACCCGGTTACCGATGCCCGTAAGGGCGTCGTTCTGACGGCTGATGACGGCTTGTTGCTGATGCTGTTTGGCTGCCGTGATGTCTTGTAAAACACCAACATGGCGCTGCACAGTGCTCTGCCCCAGCAGGGTTAAATCGATTTGCACCCAGCGCCATTCATCCTTGCCATCGCGTAACCGCAACTCATAACGAACGCTCTGAGTAGCCGCTGCGGTCTGCTGCAATCGATCCCGTAACTTATGATAATCTTCAACATGCAGATAGTGTTTGAAAAACTCTGGCTCCCGCCAGGTGTCTTCAGTATGGTGGAACAGACGTTCTGCAGGGCCTTGAATGGCGCTGATGTGCGTTTGGCCGGCATCCACTTCCCAAATCACCAGCTCTAAGCTTTGTAAAATTTGCGATTGTTTTTTAGCCAGTTGCTGTTGCTGTTCCAATTGTCGGCTGAGTCGAGTGTTCTCCCGTCTGAGCAGGTCAATAATACGGTTAATGCGTTCGGTGACCAACAGCAAAGGTTCATCTTGGATGGGTACGGTATCGCTGACGTGATGGAGCACATCGCCCAAATGGCGTTCAAGGTTATCCACGGGTTGCTGTACGGAGCGGATAATCACCACAATGAGCAGGCATAGCCCTATGAGCACGACCAGACTGATCACTAAGGCTACGGCATACTCTTGCAGCACCGCCAGTAGATCAATGCCTGCTGCGGGGTCATAGCTTGGCCATAACCACGCCCCCACCAGTAATAGCCAAGCGGCAAGCAGCAGCGGGATAATGCGCGAGGGAGCTAACCAATGGGACATGATGCAAACGCCTCGATAGAGTCCTAGAGCAGTGAGCGACTGACATCCAATAATGGCATAACTAACAGTATCCGAATTAACTGTAACATTATCAGCACTGCAATAGGCGATAAATCTAACCCTGATAAGGGCGGGATCAGTCGCCGTGCAGGGCGCATTACCGGTTCGGTGAGTTGCACGATCAGACGGGTCACGGGCTGGCGTGGGTCTGGATTCAGCCAGCTCATCACAACACGAATAATCACGGTCCAGAATACCACCATAACGACCAGGTCTAATAACTCGACGCAGGCCATAAGCACCACTCCGAGCACACTGACC
>PWUP01000188.1 GCA_003562535.1 Gammaproteobacteria bacterium
CCCAGCCGCGCCAAGATATTTAATACCGCTAAATTAGAGTTGGCTTTAACGGCATAGCAAATCAGATGCGGATGATTGGCAAACGCTTGATCAAATGCGCGCCAATGGCGTTCAATGGTTGCTCGCGAATAAATATAACAGGGGGTGCCATACTCAGCGACGATAGAGGCCACGGGCTGCTGTTCTGCATACAACTCGCCGTCATGATAATTGAAATAATCCAAGCAGATTTACTCCTCTGCTGCTGCGGTTTCTAGAGTTTCGTCAGGCGGTTCTGGCAGGTACAAATCGCCCGTCTGGCCACAACCCAGCAGCAACAGCCCGCCGATGATCACCAGACTCAGGCGCTGAAGCGTCCTAGATTGATTCTGCTGCACTCGTTACCCCTGTTACATTAGTTTCACTTATGGCAGTTTATACTGCGTAACCAACCAAAGCCATCCACCAAGCTAGAGAGTGTCCATGTCTGAAGCCTTATTAAACCGTATTGAAATTGAACCCACTCAAGTAGCCGCACGGGCTGCCGTCATTTGGCTGCATGGTCTGGGCGCAAGTGGGCATGATTTCGAACCCATTGTACCTTATCTGCGCGTACCTGCCGAACTGGGAGTGCGCTTTGTGTTTCCGCATGCGCCCATGCAGCCGGTGACCGTCAATGCCGGAATGACCATGCCCTCTTGGTATGATATTTACGATATGGACATTCCCCGTCGTGAGGATGTTGCCGGGATTCGCGCCACTGGGCAGCACATCGCGGCCTTGATCACTCATGAAATCCAGCGCGGTGTTCCCAGTCAATCCATTATATTGGCGGGTTTTTCCCAAGGTGGAGCTATGGCGTTATACACCGGTCTGCGCTATGCTGAGCCCTTGGCGGGTGTGCTCGCCTTGTCGTGTTATTTGCCGCTGGCCGAGAGTTTAGCCACCGAGGCGCATGCGGCGAATCGCGCCACCCCCATTATGATGATGCACGGTGCTCATGACCCCGTGATCCCAGTGGACTACGGGGCTCAAGGTCATCAGCGGTTGCAAGCGCTGGGCTATACCAGTGAATGGCACACTTACCCTATGGGTCATGAAGTCCACCCACAACAAATTCAGGTTATTGGTACTTGGCTGACTCACCATCTCAACGGAGCAAATCCACAATGAACAAACGCCTACTGATTGCCCAAGGGGGCGGCCCGACGGCCGTGATTAACCAAACCCTAGTCGGTGCCGTATTTGAAGCGCAACGCCAAGGGTTCTCGGAAATTTACGGAGCGCGTCACGGGGTGCGCGGCATCATTGACCGCCAGTTCATCGACTTGGGACGGGAAACTCCGACCCGACTCGAACGAGTGGCCTATACGCCATCCTCGGCCTTGGGTTCAACCCGTGATAAACCAGATGCGGCCTACTGTGCGCGGATTCTGGAAGTGCTTAAAGAGAAACAGATTGATCATTTTTTCTACATCGGTGGCAATGACTCCGCCGATACCGTGCGCTTGGTCAGCGAGGCGGCTGAACAAAGTGGTTACCCGCTGTGTGCGCTGCATTTGCCCAAGACCGTGGACAATGATCTGGTTGGCAATGACCACACGCCGGGTTATGCCTCAGCCGCGCGTTATATTACCCAGACGCTGATGGGAGCTGATTTAGACAATCGAGCCTTGCCGGGGGTGTATCTGGCGGTGATTATGGGCCGACATGCTGGATTCCTAACCGGCGCTGCCGCCATGGCTCGGCATTATCCTGACGATGGTCCACACTTGTTGTACCTGCCCGAGCGCACCTTTGATATGGACCGTTTTCTGGCAGATGTCGATCAGATATACACTCGGCTCGGTCGCTGCGTTGTGGCGCTCAGTGAGGGCATTCACGATGCCAGCGGTGAACCCATCGTGACTCGATTAATCCAAGCCGAAAAAGACGCCCACGGTAATGTGCAGCTCTCAGGTACGGGCGCTTTGGCGGATCTGCTGAGCACCACGCTGCGCGAAAAACTGGGGCTGAAACGGGTGCGTGGCGATACCTTGGGCTATCCGCAGCGTTCATTTTTTGGCTGCTATTCGCAGGTCGATGCTCAGGAAGCCCGTGAAGTCGGTGAATACGCCGTGCAATGCGCGATGGCCGGACAACGTGCGCAATCGATTGCCTTGCAACGGGTCGGTGACTATGCCGTTAGCTACACCTTGATACCGTTGACTACCGTTGCCGCACAAACCCGAGTCGTGGCTGACGACTGGATTACTGCCGCAGGTAATGACGTCACTCCGGCATTTTGCCATTGGCTGCGGCCTTTGCTGGGTAGTGAATTGCCGGTACCCGGTCATATTGTTTGATCCATCCGCCTGGACGACTCGCAGTGCTACGCTTGCTGAGTGCAGGCTTAGCCGCGTAGCTTGGACTGCCGTTTGCCCAAACTGTTTTAGTGTTGGGTTAACCGAGCCAGCATGACTCTCGGTTGGGAAGAAATGGTCATTGTGCTGGCCGTGAATCTCATGGCTGGATTAGTGCATGGTGCCTTTGGCTTGGGATTTCCGATGGTGGTCACGCCGATTCTGGCGTTGCTGACGGATGTCCAAACCGCGATTCTGCTCACTTTGGCTCCCAATATCGCCGTCAATTTATGGAGTCTGGTACGCGGCGGTGGCTGGTGGGAGAGCGTGGTGCGCTACTGGCCCGTAGCACTGTGGATGTTGGTAGGTTCTGCCGTGGGCACGCTGATCCTAGTGGCTCTCGATCCCAATCCTTTCCGGTTGTTACTGGCGGCAACCATCGTGCTGTATTTGCTTTCGGAACGCCTCAAACAGATCGATTGGCGTTGGATACGGCATTACCCCAGAAGCAGTGGGGCCGGAGCGGGATTTCTCGGCGGGATGTTGGGCGGTACAGTCAACGTCGGTGGCCCGGTGTTGATGATTTACTTTTTGGAATTACGGATTGCGCCGTTGGTGTTGGTACAGGCGATTAACCTGTGTTTCCTGCTGGGCAAAACCATGCAAACGCTGACGTTCTCGGCATTGGGTGTGCTGAGCGCCGAGCTGGTATGGCTCTCTCTACCGCTGGGCGTAGCCGCTTTGGTTGGTCTGCGGTTGGGCATGGCGATTCGTGAACGGGTCGCTGCGGATACGTATCGCGGCTGGTTGCGTGCGCTACTCTGGCTGTTGTGTGGATTGCTGGTGGTGCAGTTTTTCCGCGCCCTATAGATCGGCCAGCGGGTGTGCCCCAGCGGACTGTTGCAACCAAGGCATGGCTAACGCTATTGTGTTCAGCTTGGCTTAAACGAACGAGGGCGGTTATTCCGCATCAAACTGATGGCGTCTTTTTGCTGGCCTGTACGTGTGTATTACGAGGACACTGATAGCGGTGGTGTGGTGTATTACGCCAACTATCTTAAATTCATGGAGCGCGCCCGCACAGAATGGTTGCGCAGTTTTGGCTGTGGGCAACAGGAGTTGCGCGATCACCATCAGCGGCTGTTTGTTGTGCGGGCGCTGAACATCGACTATCACCGTCCGGCTAGACTGGATGACGCGCTGCAGGTCACCGTCGAACTTATTGCCCTGCGCCCGGCCAGTTTAGGGTTCGCCCACCAGGTCGTGAACACAGCCGATCATGTCCTGTGCCGCGCACAGGTGCGGGTGGCCTGTGTGGACAGCCGCACCCTGCGACCAAGCGCCTTACCTGATGCCCTGGTTCGGGAGTTCGCCCATGGTGACTGAGGCGTCTTTTGCCCAAATGGTGTTAAACGCCAGCTTTGTGGTGCAACTGATTATTTTACTGCTGGTGGTGATTTCCCTGCTCTCATGGACGGCCATATTCAAAAAACGCCTGACTTTACGGCGCGCACGGCGAGCGGCGGATGCCTTTGAAGACGAATTTTGGTCAGGGACGGATCTACGAGCACTCTATAATCGGGTGCGGCGCAATGAAGACCAATTAAGCGGGTTGGAAGCTATTTTCTTGGCAGGATTTCAGGAATTTATACGCCAACGCCAGCGGGGAGTCAGTGATCCAGAGCAAATTGCGGGTGGGGCGCAACGGGCGATGCGGGCGGCATTGGCGCGTGAGGCTGAAGAGCTTGATGTGCATTTGCCCATGTTGGCCACTGTGGGTTCAACCAGTCCTTACATCGGATTATTCGGTACCGTGTGGGGGATTATGAGCGCGTTTAGGGCGCTCAGTGGTGCTCATACCGCAACCTTAACCCAAGTCGCCCCCGGCATTGCTGAGGCGCTGATCACCACAGCCTTAGGGCTGATTGCGGCCATTCCTGCCGTGATTGCCTATAACCGCGCCAGCAGCGATGTGGAGCGCTTACTCGCGCGGTATGAAATGTTCAGCGACGAATTCATTAACATCCTGCAACGTCAATCCCAGCGTTTACAGCATCAAGCGCATCCCGCGTCTGCACCAGCCGAGGGCGTCTCATGACGCGTATGCGTTCCTTGCGGCGCAAACCGGTCGCCGAAATTAATATGGTGCCGTATATTGATGTTGTGCTGGTGTTGTTAATGATTTTTATGATGACGGCCCCCTTAGTGAATCAAGGCGTGGAAATTGACTTGCCGCAAGTGGAGTCTGAGGCTTTGCCCCCCGATGAATCACGCACTTTGGTAGTGGAAGTTGAACGGGACGGGACGTATTATATGTACCTTCTGGGTGACGAACCGGCCCTGCTGGGTTCACGGCAGTTACTTGAACGAGCTGCTGAAGTTTTGCAAGCCCAGCCGCAAACTGCGGTTGTCGTGCGTGCCGATGCCGCTGTAGATTATGGTCGAGTGGTGTACGCTATGAGCTTATTGCAGCAGGCGGGTGCTCCGCGAGTGGGCTTAGCCACCCGTCCCCTAGACGCGCAGTGAGTGGAATAAGCGATGCCCAGTCTGCGGCGCTATCGTTATGATACTCTTGTCGCCACAGCCTTATCCGTGGCTCTGCATGTCGGGGTGGCTGCGGTGGTGCTGGGAATGCTGGACGGTTCCTCACGGCCTACCCCCGTAGTCGTCGCTGCCGCACCGATAGAAGCAGTGGTGGTTGATGAGGCTCACATAGAGGCCGAGTTGCAGCGTATGGCTGCGGCTGAACAGGCGGCGGCTCAATTGCAGGCTGAAGAGCGCCGCCAAGCCGAAGAGGCCGAACGCCAGCGCCAAGAAGAACAACGCCGCGCTGAGGAACGTCGCCAAGCCGAAGAAGCCGAGCGCCAGCGTCAAGCAGCAGAACAACGCCGCGCTGAGGAACGTCGCCAAGCCGAAGAGGCCGAGCGCCAGCGTCAGGCAGCAGAACAGCGCCGCGCTGAGGAACGTCGCCAAGCCGAAGAAGCCGAGCGCCAGCGTCAAGCAGCAGAACAACGCCGTGCTGAGGAACGTCGCCAAGCCGAAGAGGCCGAACGGCGGCGTCAAGCAGAACAGCGCCGCGCTGAGGAACGTCGCCAAGCCGAAGAGGCCGAGCGCCAGCGTCAAGCAGCAGAACAACGCCGTGCTGAGGAACGCCGCCAAGCCGAAGAAGCCGAACGGCGGCGTCAAGAAGAACAGCGCCGTGCCGAGGAACGCCGCCAAGCCGAAGAGGCTGAACGGCGGCGCCAAGAAGAACAGCGCCGTGCCGAGGAACGCCGCCAAGCGGAAGAGGCCGAACGCCAGCGCCGTGAGGCTGAAGAGCAGGCACGCGCCCAGCAAGCCTTGGCCGAGCGTCTGCGTCAATCCGCCCGTGATCGGATGTTAGCGGATTACCGCGACCGTCTAACGGCGGTTGTCGGGCGTAACTGGTTGCTGCCCTCGGGTAGCCGCAGGGGCCTATCCAGTGAATTACTGATTCAGTTGGATGCCACCGGTCAGGTGACTTCTGTAGAGATTGCGCGCTCCAGTGGGGATAATGCGTTTGATCGCGCCGCAGTGGCCGCTGTGCAACGGACTTCACCGCTGCCATTACCCGATGATGCCGCACTCCGTGCGGAGATTGTCCGCAGCGGATTCCGATTTGTTTTTAATCCGGAGGGATAAAGTGCCGACTGTCCGTCTTTACATGCTGGTGCTCATACTGGGTGGGTTGCTGAGTCCAGCGGCCATGGCTCAGTTGACGATTGAAATAACCCGTGGTGTTGAGGCTGCCCAACCGGTAGCCGTAGTGCCGTTTGCTGGGAGTGAAGCGCTGGCCGCTGAAGAGGATATTGCGGCCATTATTCGCACCAATCTGCGCTTGTCTGGGCGGTTTCGACCACTGGCGGTCGCGGATTTACCGACCCGACCCTCCAGCCTGCAAGGGGTGGACTATGCCCTCTGGCGGGCGGCACCGGCAGACTACCTCATCGTGGGGCGGATTAGCCCGCACGGTGAGCGCTACACCGTTAGGTTTCAACTGGCGGATGTTTTGCGCACCGACGCCTTATTGGTGATGGAATACACGGTGCAGCGCCGAGATTTTCGGCGTTTGGCCAATCAAATCAGCGATTTAATTTATCAAGAATTGACGGGAGAACGCGGCGCTTTCAGCACGCGTATTGCCTACATCGCCAGTGAACGCAATAACAACCGCCAAAGCTATACCTTATCGATTGCTGATGCCGATGGTCATGCGTCTCGGGTGATTTTACGCTCAGCGCAGCCGTTAATGTCACCGACGTGGTCGCCGGATGGGACGCGCTTGGCGTATGTGTCGTTTGAACAGCGACGGGCGCAGATTATTGTCCAAGAGGTGTATACCGGGGAACGGCAGGTGCTTTCTAGCGAACCCGGTATTAATGGGGCACCCGCATGGTCAGCCGAC
>PWUP01000170.1 GCA_003562535.1 Gammaproteobacteria bacterium
CGGGGTGCCGAGTATGGCATGTGGGCCGATATGATTATCGGCACCCAGGCTCATCGGGCCTTGCAGCACGGCATGGGCTCCGATGTGACAACCGGAGCCAATGTCAACCCCGGCACCAATGCAGGCATAAGCGTCGATATGCACGTCTGCACCGAGCTGGGCGTTGGGGTCAATGGTCGCAGTAGGATGAATCATTGTCGTTCAAGCGGGCGCTATGATCCAACCACTAAATTTTCTCCCTACGCCAACGGCTGTTGAAGTCCATGATATGCGCCAGCAAGGCTGCTACTAGGGCCAACGCAATCCACTGCCAACTGGCGCCGACCAGTGCTAGCCGTAGCGCCACTAATAAACATACCCCAGACAATAGATTGCCGAGTAACCCAGGCAGGGGAATACCGTGCCAATTACGGAAAAACACCAATAATGCGGCCTCCGCTACGACAAAGGCTATAATCAAGTCGATAATTTGGCCGCTGCTGAACAGTTCATCTATGGTGATCATGATGAGTTAAACCCTGGCCAGACCCAGTAAATGCGCCATGTCTTTGAAGAAGATGCGGATGTGGGCTAAAGGCTTAGCGCGCACTAATTTTTTATGCATATAGGCTTGCCAAGTCAGCTGCTGCACATCCGGGTCGCGGCAAATGCTGACAAAGCGTTCACGACGCTTATCGCTGGAATACCAAAAACGCTGCAAAATCCCGAGAATAAAGAACACTCGACCATGCGCTTTCATGAAGCGCTTACGGGCATGTTTTAAAGCCTTGGCCTTGCCTGTAACGAGTAACTCGTTCACCGCTTCGGCGGCCAGTTGACCACCGTACATGGCGTAGTAAATCCCCTCGCCAGAAGCCGGTGCCACGACGCCTGCGGCATCCCCAGCCAGCACCACATCACGGCCATTATCCCAACACTTCAGCGGCCGCAAGGGAATCGGCGCACCTTCATGGCGCAGAGTCGTGGTCTTATCCAGCCCAGTATCAACTCTTAAGGTATTGACCGCATTGCGCAGAGAAAACCCCTTATTGGCCGAACCAACGCCGATGCTGGTGGTTTTACCGTGGGGAAAAATCCAAGCGTAGAAATCCGGCGACAACCGCCCTTGATAATACACATCGCAGCGACTGGCATCGAAATTAGCATCGGGCGTGTCTGGAGATTCAATAATCTCATGGTAAGCAAACACAAAGGGCATTTTGTCGGCACCGGGGATGCACTGTTGCGCGACCTTGGATTTTGCCCCATCGGCACCGATGACCGCACGGGTGCGCACCGTTTGTGTCTCGCCGGAGGAGTCCTGAAACTGTACCGTCGTCACCCCGTCGGCATCCCGATCCACCCGCTCAAAAGTACCGGTTTGACGCTCAGCGCCGGTTGTGACCGCCCGTTGCCGCAGCCATTCATCAAACGTATCCCGATCCACCATGCCGACATAGCCGCCCTCGATGGGCATATCAACAGCTTGGTTGGCCGGGGATACCATGCGGGCCGAACTGATCCGCGCCACAATCAACGAGTCAGGAATGGCGAAATCTTCGATCAGCCGTGGTGGAATCGCTCCACCGCAGGGCTTGATGCGCCCGTCGCGGTCGAGCAATAACACGCTGCGTCCACTGCGAGCAAGCTCGGTGGCAGCGGTCGAACCGGCCGGCCCACCGCCGACCACAACTGCATCATACATCTTAGCGTTAACCATCTATACACTACCGTTGGCTGGTTGAACTGACAGCAGAAACAGGCATTTCCCTAGGTGAAGTCTCACGGGCGGCGGCGGTGACCCGCGCCGCCAGCACTCCAGCGACCAGGAACAGCAACGCTTCTGCGGTAAATACTGTGGCATAAGACACTACGGGGGAATTGAACAAATAACGGGTCAAATCAATGGAAGCGGTGCCCAACAAGCCGCCTAATCCGAACGCCAGCGCCTGAGCCGCACCCCATAAGCCCATGCGCACGCCCTCACGCCGTGCGCGTCCGGCGGCCACCAGACCCATCATCGACCAGATGGCCGCCACAGCGAAAGCCCCCAACGCCATGCCCATCAAAAAAACCGATAAATGCAACGGCCACGCTGGCCCCACAAAACCCGCCACGGCTAGGCTGAACAAGCCAGCCGATGAGGCGATACAGCCGCCAATCATCCACGCCCGCATGGTACCGATGCGAAATACCGAGCCTCCGGCAACGGCAACCAAGATCATGCCCAGCAAAATACCGCCGTTTTGTACCCCAGATAAGCGAGTCGATTCACCGGGGGTCAGACCGAATACGGTACCCGCGAACGGCTCAAGAATTAAATTCTGAGCACTGAAGGCAAACATGGAGACAAACACAAACAGGGCAAAACGCCGGGCATCGGGTTCGTTCCACACCTGCTGCAAGGCTTCACGAAAACTGGGTTGTGGAGTGTGCGGGGTAGGGTGTTCAGTGGCTTGATTGGATTCGGGTTCGACTCGCTGCTGCGCGGGGGCAGGGCGCTCGACGCGCCAAATGGCGGCTAATGTCAGCAAGAATGCGCAGCCGGCCACGACAGAAGTCACAACTACTAGGCGTCCGGTGGAAAAAGGATCGAGGAATCTGCCAGCCAATAGGGTGGTGACAATAAAACCGATCAGCATCATCAGCCACACAATCGTGGCGGCTGCCGAACGGCGCTGCGCGTCTACGCGGGTCGCCAATAACACCAATAACGAAGTTCCCGCAGCCCCCACACCTAAACCAATCATGATAAAAGCGATCACGGCCAGGGCGATACCCGCTGCCGGATTGACTTCCATCCAAGCAATCGCCATAGCCGCGCCAATACCACCCAACGCCAGCACCGCCATACCGCCGATAATCCACGGCGTGCGCCGTCCACCGACATCCGAACCGTAACCCAAGCGGGGGCGAAAAATTTGAATGGCGTAATATAAAGCCACCAGCGCACCGGGCAGCACGGCAGGCAACAGCAATTCAACAATCATGACTCGGTTGAAAGTGGACGTGGTCAATACCACCACCGAGCCTAGGGCGGTTTGCACCAGTCCCAAGCGGATAATTCCAAGCCAGCCCAGTAGATTAGTCAACCCATCACCCCTTCTGCAGTGACCACAGGCCGCAGCGCAAAGGCAGTAATCATCATGCCCGTCACATATAGACTGACGCCGGTGGCGTTATACCACGGGGCTAATTCGCGCGGTTGACGCAGTAAGCGCGCCATTAACACCAATTGTGTGAGCAGCGACAGCATCACTGCAGCCGCATGAATGGGTCGCCCCCAGGCAAATAATAAGATCACCACCACCACTTGGGGTACGGCCATGACCACACAGGCGACCAGACCGGCGCGTTCAACGCCCAGGCGCACCGGCAAGGAACCGACGCCCATGCGTCGATCACCCTCGACCGATTTGAAATCGTTCAAGGTCATAATGCCATGCGCCCCGGCACTGTACAGAAAAGCGATCAGCATAATGCGCCAATCGACCATGGTGGCCCCCGCAATCATGACCGCCGCGCCCGTGACCCACGGCAGACCTTCATAGCATAAGGCCACGGCGCTGTTACCCCACCAGCCGTTTTGTTTGAGTCGCAGCGGTGGTGCACTGTACAGCCAAGCCAGCACCAAACCCAATACGGCGGCGGCCAACACCAACGGCCCCAACACCGCCGCTAATAACAACGACAGCAGCGTCCAGATAATGGCAATGTATAAGCCCCAACGACCGGGTATGCGTCCGGAGGGAATGGGGCGTTGCGGTTCGTTAATGGCATCGACATGGCGATCAAACCAATCGTTAACCGCTTGGCTGGTTGCACACACCAGCGGCCCGGCTAACACTACACCGGCGATAATAAACAGCCAGCGTTCTTGCAGGGGGAGTCCAGAGGAGACCACTCCACAACCGAAGGCCCACATGGGCGGAAACCATGTAATCGGTTTGAGGAGTTCTAAAACGGCGGAAGGGGTTGGGTGAGCCATGAGTTGATCAGTGTGGCAGTGGCAAGTTGTCGTTTTTAATTGGTGGATTTACTGTCGTCAGGCGTCAAATCGCCTAATCCGTAGCGCCGCAGCTTAACATATAAACTCTGGCGACTGAGACCGAGCAGTTCGGCGGCTGAGGCGCGATTATCGCGGGTGAGTTCTAAGGCGGCCTCAATGCACAAGCGCTCGATCATATCCGTAGTGTCGCGAACCAGCTCTTTCAGCGACACCCGTCCGACCAGCTCAGTCATTTGCTCAACCGAGCGCGGTAGCTCACGCCCTGTAGCCAGTTGAGTGCTTAAGCGTCGGCCAATATGGCGGATCGCAAAACCGAAGCAGGGGTGGCTGTCGTCTGGTACGGATACCGCCGAGATCTCAACCTCAGCCGCTGCACCGTATTCACCTTGTAATGTGGTCACAAACAAACGCACCGAACCGTGCTGACGCAGATTGCTTAACAGGACATTGAAATCGACCGCAGGCCGACCTAACCACTGTTCTAAAGATTTGCCCTTGATTTGCTCTTCTGTCACCAGTTGCACCAGATCCAAAAACGCCCGATTAGCGGTCAACACCCGGCCATGTGGATCAGTCACCACAAAGGCATCGGGTAGGTTATTAATGATTGTTGATAAGTCGAGCGACGCTGGGGTGTCTGGAGGTGTTGGTTCAGTCTCAGAGGCGATCGATAGCCGTGCTAGGAAATGGGTGCTGTTGCCTTGTCGGAACAAGCTCACCGCAGCGATCAATGGACGCCGCTCAGCAGTGGCATTCAACTGAACTCGTTCTACTCGACCGGTTGCGCGGGCAGTAAACAACAGGGTTTGAACAATTTGGCTATTATCGTCATCAAAAATATCAGTAAAAATTTTCCCGCTCAGTTGCTTGACTTGTTCTCCCAGCACATTGGCGGCTGCCGGATTAGCCTCAATAATTTTTAAATCTGCGGCATCAATAATCAACACCGCTTCCGTAGCTAATTGGAACAACACCCGATAGCGCGTTTCCGCTTGACGCAAACGCGCATAGTCTTGCTCCATAGATTGTTGGGCTTCGATCAACCGTTGTTGCAGCGCGGCGACCGCACGCAGATCCCGCCCAATGGCAATAATCCGCTCACCGCGTCCCACACCAACGGTGGAATACATGATGGGTACGTCCGGACCACCCCGGCAAGAGGGATGATTAAGCTGACGCCACCGCGAAGAGGTTTTACGGTTAGCATCACGGAGCAAGCCTTCAACTTTCGGACGGCTTTCCACCGTCACGGTTTCGTTCCAATGGCGACCTAGCCAGTTATCCGCATCGACCAAGGGTAAATCGTCACTGCCGACCACCATATCTTGTACCACGCCATGGCGATCAACCACTAACGCCACATCCGCCACGGTGGCAATTAAGCGCGCCACCGTTTCGGTATCGAAATCTCTGAGCGTATTCTCAGGATTTTTAAAATGTCTGCCAGCGTCCATACGCGGATCGCAGTGTGTCAAAGAGTAATTGAGTCATCAATTTTTAGTAAAGCTAAAAGATTTTCCGCTTGCAGCGTTGCTTGCCGACCATCAGTGGCGGTAGCATCGGCTCCCACTCGGGCGACTAGCCCGGGATACTCATTAAATAATTGGCCTCCGACCATAATACCCACCGAACGGTTGCGTGATGTCCGCCGCACGGTGCGGATACTGGCCGCTAGGGCCTCAATATGCCGCTCACAACTCAAAGAAAACCCAACCAATGCAAACCATTGGTCTCGCACAACGGCGGCTAAATCGTGATCGTCGCGAATGCAGTCGCTGCACACATCCCAACCGGCACGCCGGAAAAAATCAGTAACCATAGCCAGCCCAAAAGTGTGCTGCTCACCGGGCACAGGGATGATCAGCGCACAGCGCTTTTGCCGTTGGCTGTCGTTGCCATAATGCCACAGCATGGGTTCCAGTTCGCGTAACACCCGATGCAACTGACATAACCCTAAGGTGACTTGAGTGAAATCGCATAAATCGTCATTCCAGAGATCACCTAAACGCCGAGCGGTTGGTGCCAGTAAATTCAAACAAATCAGTTCTAAAGAAACCCCTTGGGCGCGCAGGTCTTCGACATAGCTCATGGCCATAGTAAAATCACTGGATAACACAAGACCTGTGAATTCCACCACATTTTTTGAACTCGTCATGGCGGGCGCGGCGTGCATGGGCGGTCGGTGAGGCGGCGCTCGCCAAGCCAGCATCAATCGAGGTATGATCTCACCCTCTATAGCGCATACGAGCTGATTAATCTGTTGCTGTGATTCACCACGCACACCATCGGCCACCTGATTTTGGGGTTTACCTTGTCCAGTGTAAGCTTGGGTAGAGCTAGACATTATGATTTCCTCACCATTCCACAATAATGCAGCGGGTGGTTGAGACCCGTACACACGAGCCGCTCGTTTGAGTCTCGAACCTAATGGGCGTCAGTCTAACAAGACACCAAGGACTTTCTATAGTAATTGTCCATTAAATTTTACTCTTGTCAATCGTAATTTACGTCTAGTCTTGTTGACAGTTGCTCATCTGCAACCTAGAATTTCCCTAGCAGAGAACGTTTATGGAGAAAAAAGCGATGCGTGACCACCAAGCTCGAGCCCCTCGGCCGCTGTATACGGCTGAGGAACGTCAGCGTCGTGACGCTTCGCGCTGGACATTAGTGCAAGGTGTGCTGGCCCCCTTACAATTTTTGGTATTTTTGATCAGCCTAGGTTTAGTCATCTACTACTTAGTGACTGGAGC
>PWUP01000105.1 GCA_003562535.1 Gammaproteobacteria bacterium
ACGGTCGCCATTTCATTATGCAGGAACTTCTCAATCAGCTTTTGGGCTATGCGCGTGGCGTATGGCGCTATCGTTGGATTATTTTAATCATTGCTTGGCCGATTGCCGTTATCGGTTGGGTGCAGGTGGTGCAGATGCCGAATGTCTATCGGGCTTCGGCGCAGGTGCATGTGGATACAGAATCCCTGCTGCGCCCGCTGATGCGTGGTCTGGCGGTGGATGTGAACCTGCAGCAACGAGTCAATATGATGACTCGCACCTTGTTAACTCGCCCTAATCTTGAACAAATTGCCCGCATGACCGATTTGCATCTGCAAGCACACACTCCTGAGCAAATGGATCGAGTGGTCAATCAACTGCGTTCTGGGATCAGTATTTCCGGAGGGCAGCGCGAGAATATTTACACCATTGCTTATCAACACGGCGATCCCGTGCGCGCCCATGCGGTGGTGCAAGGTGCCTTAACGTTTTTCGTCGAAACCGCCTTAGGTGAAACTCGTGGCGAAGGTGATATGGTGCAACAGTTTTTGCAACAACAGATTGAAGAATTCGAGCAACGCCTAGAAGCCGCAGAACGCCGCCGGGCGGAGTTTCGACGTCAGAATGTTGGCTTAATGCCGGGTGACCGAGGCGATTATTATCAGCGTTTGCAGAGGGTTCAAGGTCAGTTGCAAGAAGCTGAATTGCGTTTGCGTGAAGCAGAAAACCGCCGTGATGAAATTGAGCGGCAACTAGCGGGTGAAGAGCCTGTATTTGGCATTATGGGTGATAACGCTACGGGCAGTGAAGTCACTTCGGTTGATCCACGGCTGAACGAACTCAGAGGCCGTTTGGATGATTTATTGCTGACCTATACCGAGCGCCATCCCGATGTGGGTATTTTAAAACGTAGAATTGAGGACTTGGAGCAGCAACGTCAGCAAGAGCTTGCCTTATTGCGTCAAGCTCGCCCTACGGGCGGCGGTTTGGAAACCAATCCTGTACACCAACAAATGCGCATGGCCTTATCCAATGCTCAGGTTGAGGTGTCCTCATTGCGGGTTAGGGTCGAGGACCATCAAAACCAAATTGACGAATTGCAACGCTTGGTTGACGTGATTCCAGACATCGAAGCTGAATTAGCCCGCCTAGATCGCGATTACAATATCGTGCGTTCCAACTACCAAAGCCTGCTGGAGCGCCGCGAACAGGCTCAGATGACCCAGACCTTAGAGCAGCGCGGCGAAAATATTCAGTTCCGAGTCGTTGAACCAGCGCGGGTGCCGCGTGCGCCCGCTGGACCTAACCGCCCCTTGTTTTATACTGCCTCATTGGTCGTGGGCTTAGGTGCTGGTGGGGGGCTGGCTTTCTTGGTGTCCTTACTACGACCGGTGTTTGATAACCGCAAATCCTTATCGCAAGGCACCGGATTCCCGGTGCTCGGCAGTGTATCCCGCCTGCCGTTCCGCCGTCTGGTTGTCAAAGAACGCCTGGAATTGGCCAGTTTTGTCGCTGTGGCTGGATTATTGCTGGCCAGTTACGGTCTGATGCTAACTATGGGTGAACGTCTGGGGGCGCTGCTATGAGCGATGATCGAGACCTCAGTCTGATTGAGCGTGCTGTCGGGCGTATGGGGACGCGGCCTAAGGCTGTCACGCAACCTGAGACCACTGCAGCGCCACCTCCACCGGTCATAGAGCGAGAGGCGGCTCAGTCAACCCAAGCGCCGTCCGAGCCACCACCGTCACCCGCAGATCCGTCACCACCGCCACCTGCAGCCAATGGCCGCTCAGAAAGCCCAGTCTTTCCGTTTGACCTGCAGCGCCTTAAGGCCGAAGGGTGTATTACCCCCGATACCGGGCGGAGTCGCTTGGCTGAAGAATACCGCATGATCAAGCGCCCTATATTGATCAATGCGTTTGGTAAAGGGGCGGCCTTGGTGCCGGATGGTAATATGATTATGGTGACCAGCACCTATCCGGGAGAAGGCAAAACTTTCACGGCGGTGAATCTGGCGATGAGCATCACCCAAGAAATGGATAAAACCGTGCTGTTGGTGGATGCCGATGTGGGGCGTTCACGGATTCATCGTATGTTAGGGACACCGGACAGTCCCGGACTGATGGATGTATTGCTCGATGATAACCTGGACATGGCCGATGCCATGGTGCGCACCAGCATCTCCAATCTGCGGGTATTGCCCAAGGGGCGAGCCCATCCCCGAGCTACAGAACTGTTAGCCAGTAATGCTATGGCGGAGCTGACGCGAGAAATGGCCAATCGCTATCCGGATCGCATTGTGATTTTTGACTCGCCACCTTTGCTGATTACCAGTGAGGCCGTGGTGTTGGCTTCGCATATGGGGCAAATTGTGTTTGTCGTTGAAGCCAACCAAACCTCGCAAGGTGCGGTGAAAGAAGCGCTGGCGCTGCTCGATGACAGCAAGCCCATTGGTCTGGTGTTAAACAAAGCTCGCAGAATCATGACTTCCGATTATTATGGCTACGGTAGCTACAGCAGTTACCACCCGGTTGCGGATGAGGTCAAATGAGCCGTGCGCCGTTCTTACCCGCGGTAGGTATTGTCCTATGGCTGTTGAGTCATTCAGCAGGGGCTTGGGATACGGAGTTGCGTATCGGAGTCGGCGCAACTTACAGTGATAATATCAATCAGGCTCCGCGGGGTGAACAAGAATCCGAGCTCGTGCTGCAAGTGATACCGGGGTTCAGTATGTCTCGTTCCGGAGCTCAGTTGAGCCTGAATCTCAATTACAGCGCTCAAGGGGCGCTGTATACCGACGACAGTGATCGCAATACCGTATTGCATCGGCTGGGGTCGCGTGCTAATGCAGAGCTATTGGATGATCTACTGTTTATTGATGCCGATGCCAATTACAGTCAGCGTTTGCTGACCTCGCGGCCTGATCTCGGGGCTGACCCTGTAGGCCGTGAGGGCGATTTTAGCGATGTATTGACCTATCGCATCAGTCCATACCTAACTCCGCGTTGGGGTGAGTACCTTAGCGCTGAGATTCGCTATGAGCACCGCGCTGTCGAGTACCGAGATGATGCGAGTCTGGACAGTCGTTCTGACCGTTTCGCTTACCGTATCGATAGCGGCACGGCAACGCCACGGCTGAGTTGGGCGCTACGCTATGATCGCGATGACGTTGATTTTGATGATGACTCTACGGCGCGGTTTGAGTCGTATTCTGGGTTGTTGAGCGTTAATATCACCGAGCAAGTGAGTGTCTTTGGCGAATTGGGTCGGGATCGTAACCGATTCACCCAAGTCGGTCAGACCTCGCAACCTTCGGGTACATTATGGCGCACGGGGGTAACGTGGGTACCGAGCACTCGCACCCAAGTAGAAGGGTTTTATGCGGATCGTTATTTTGGCAGTTTTTTTGGTGGGTCGTTGCGCCATCGGTTTCGCCACAGTACTTGGGCGTTCGATTACCAAGAAGAACCCAGCAATATCGCTCGCCTCGCGGGAGAATTGGGTGATCCCTCTATGTTCGATGACCTACAGCCTCCTGTGCTGGACGCCGACGGCAACCCGATTATTACCGACCAGGAATTTCCGGAGTTAACTACTGAAGCATTTGTCCGCCGCCGCGGTACCTTGGCCGTACAGGGGCAACGCTCGAAAGTCGGCTGGCGGGTTAGAGCGTTCCAAGAACGGCGTGAATTTGAATTTTCGCAACGGGATGAAGAAGTGCTGGGTGCGGGTGTCGGCCTCAATTATCGTTTTGCACCCCGCACTCAACTGACTTTTGACCACGATCAACTGCGTACCGATAATCAGGCTCAGCCCGATAGTGAACGCAGTCACCGAACCCGTTTGGGGGTGCAATACACCGTCGGTCCGCGGACATCACTGTCCACGAATTACCAGTTCTTGAAAAGTGATGGCATCGACGGGGTACGGGAACCCTACGAGGAAAACCGCGTTAATCTTTTATTAAATTCACGGTTTTAACCCACGATGTACGAAGAGTATTATGGACTAACCGGCAAACCCTTTCAGCTTACCCCCGATCCGCGCTTTTTTTTCGGTAGTCGTGGTCATAATCGAGCGTTGGCGTATTTGCGCTATGGGCTGAGTCAGTCTGAGGGGTTTATTGTGGTGACTGGCGAAGTGGGCACCGGCAAGACCACTTTAGTGCGGATGCTTTGCGCAGAATTACCCGAAGACGAATTTGTCACCGCCCAGATTGTCACCACCCAACTCGATGCCGATGAAACCCTACGCATGGTGGCTGCTGCCTTTAGTATTGATACCGATAATGTTAGCAAATCGATATTATTGGATCGTATCCAGGCGTTTTTTGCCAAGCAGGCGCGCAAAGGGCGCCGGGTGCTGTTGATAGTGGACGAAGCCCAAAATCTTCAGCCCGCCTCGTTGGAAGAATTGCGGATGCTATCCAATTTCACGGTGAATGGGCATTCGGGTTTGCAGACCTTTTTGCTGGGTCAAGCTGAGTTCCGCCAAACCATGCAGTCGTCACAATCAGAGCAGTTCCGTCAGCGGGTGATTGCTGCCTGTCATCTGATGCCGCTGCGACAAATAGAAGTGCAAACCTATATTGAACACCGGCTGAAACTGGCCGGTTGGCATGATCACCCTCAACTCAAAGCGGAAGCCTTCGATGCGGTGTTTGAATGCACGGGAGGGGTACCACGGCGTATTAATACTCTGTTAGATCGAGTGTTATTGTTCGGTTTTCTGGAGGAACGCACTGTTATCGATAAAGAAGCGGTGCAGACCGTGGCAGAGGAGTTACAGCAGGAGCTGCCTAGTACCCAGACCGCCAGCGCCTCGGCCACATTAGCAGCGGATCACTTTGTTTCGGCAGCCGATATGGATCGGAGGATTATTGCTTTGGAAAATCGTCTGCATACCGTAGCCTCATCGATTAACAAAATCATCGCCTTTCTCAGACGTTCATCTCAACCTCGTGCGGCTAAAGAGGCGGATGAATAGAATAAATGAACGGTCTGCAAACCAATTGGGCTTGAGGAGGTATGAATGGCTGTAAGCGCTGGATCTGAATCTTTGATAGTCAATGCCATGTCGGTGGATGTGGAAGATTATTTCCAAGTCTCAGCCTTTGAACGGCATATTGCCCGCCAAGACTGGGAGCACCTACCTTGCCGGGTTGAAGCCAATGTTGAGCGGATTTTGACCCTGTTCGAGCGCCATAAGGTCAAGGCGACCTTTTTTATGCTGGGCTGGGTTGCCGAGCGGTATCCCGCTATGGTGCGGGGTATTGTCGCCGCCGGTCATGAATTGGCCAGCCACGGTTATGAACATATCCGAGTCGTGCAGCAAACCCCGGAGGCATTCCGCGCCGATGTGATCCATACCCGCCAACTTTTAGAAGATATCGGGGGCTGTGTGATCCAGGGCTATCGCGCCGCCAGTTATTCGATTGGCCGCGATAATCTGTGGGCTTTGGATGTCTTGGCCGAAACCGGACACCGCTACTCATCGAGTATTTATCCCATCCGCCACGATCTCTATGGGATGCCCGAAGCGCCGCGGTTTCCCTTTAATCCCGACGAGGCGTTTAAGCGTGGGAATGGATTACTGGAAATACCCGTTACGACGCTAAAACTCGGCGGACGCACCTGGCCCTGTGGTGGCGGCGGGTATTTTCGTTTATTTCCCTACGCGCTATCACGCTGGGCCTTGCAGCGGGTCAACCAAGACGATGGTCAGGCGGCGGTATTTTATTTTCACCCTTGGGAAATTGATCCCGAACAACCGCGTCAGCAGGGAATTGGCCTGAAAACTCGGGTGCGCCATTATTTGAACTTAAACCGCATGGAATCGCGTCTGGATCGCTTGTTAGGCGATTTCCGTTGGGGGCGCATGGATCAGGTGTTTCTGGGTCAATCGGGAGCGTTGGCGTGAGTGCCGTCAGCGTCCGCCGTTTGGAGACTGACGGCCACGCGGCCTGGGATGCGTTTGTGGAGCAGTGCCCGCAGGCGAGTTTTATGCATCGTGCCGGTTGGCAGACGGTGCTGGAAACGGCTTACGGTCATGCGACTTATTATTTGTACAGTGAACGCGCCGGGCAGATCACCGGCGTGTTGCCCTTGGGTCATATCCGCAGTCGGCTGTTCGGCAATGCTCTGGTGTCCACTCCATTTTGTGTCTACGGCGGGGTTGTGGCTAGCGATGAGACGTCCGCTCAAGCTCTGGAAACTGCCGCCTGTGAGCTGGCTCAGCAGTTACAGGTCGATCATTTAGAACTGCGCAACCGTGAGCCGCGTAATCCCGATTGGCCGGGCAAGGACCTGTATTATACTTTTCGTAAATCCATCGATCCCGACCCGGAAGTCAATTTGCTCGCCGTGCCGCGCAAGCAACGGGCGATGATTCGCAAAGGCATAAAGAACGGTTTGCAGTCGCAGTGTGATGATGACATTAAGGCGTTTTATGCCATTTATGCCGACAGCGTCCATCGTCTGGGTACGCCAGTGTTTCCCAAGCGTTATTTTCAGAGTCTGAAACAGGTGTTTGGCGATGCGTGTGAGATCACCCGGGTGACTCATGAGGGAAATGATGTCAGTGCCGTATTGAGCTTTTATTTCCGCGATGAAGTCTTGCCTTATTACGGCGGGGGTTTGCCACGGGCGCGGGCGCTGGCGGGCTATGATTTTCTCTATTGGGAGGTCATGCGCC
>PWUP01000312.1 GCA_003562535.1 Gammaproteobacteria bacterium
ACATCACCGGTGGGTTATGCGGCAGATGATTATGATCACCCATTAACAGTTGCAGGGTGTGTTCACCCGGTGGCAATTGCATCAAATGTTCGGTTTGCCCACGGCCAAAATGGATATGGTTGTCGTCAGCCGGTATCGGTTCATCCAGCGACGGCAGTTGCTCGACGTTGATCAATAAATGATGGTGCCCCGTGAAGCGCCGATCGACCCCGGCGGGTGCCACACCCATATTGCGTAACCCCATGCGAATCCACACTTGTCCGCCGGGGATGATGTCGCCGTCGAACGGGGTGATGAAATACACAAAGCTGTCGTCAAGCGCCGGTGAGCGACCGTCCTCAGTCGGTTCTGCAGTTTCTGGGGTGGTCATATCATGGGCTTCTGGCGGTGGTTGCAACAGCCGTCCGAAAATATAGCCGGTGCCACCGGTCGATAGCTCGACTTGATACCAACTGCCACCGGCGGCTTCACCGACCACCGTAATCGTCTCACCCGCTTGTAACCCACCGACAATTGCCGCTTGAGTGGAGGGCTGGGCGCGGATATTGGAGTTGGACAGCGCGGTGTATTCGCTGCCTTGTGCCCAGGCTAATGTGGTTACAGCGGTGAAGCCAGCAGCCGCCAATAGCTTAAACAGCTTACTTGGGATTAACATGGTTGGATTACCTCGTGTGGTGGTTATGACGTTGGGTTATTGAGTATCATCTTGAGTTTGAATGTGTTGGCGAAGTTCCAACAAACCTGCATGTTCAGGAGCTAATTGTAATCCTCGGTTAATGGCATTCAAGCCGCCTGTTCGATCCCCTTGGTCTAATAGGGTCTCGGCCTCACCGAAGAACCGCTCTGCGGCGCGGATGCGACCGAGTGCTAACAAACGGTCACGAGCCTGCACATTGCCTGGCGCTCGGTCGCTAATTTGCCGATAGATTTCAAAGGCGTTATGGCCTTCTGGCTGGAAATATCGCCCTGCCTGCCAGTGCTGTTCACCTTGATCCAGTAACTCAGCAATCGAGAGTTCGCGACTCTCGCTGGGTGGATCAGGCGACTCCTGTTCAGCCGCTGGGGACGCTTCAGGCTCTGGTTCAGCTTGGGCTGTTGGGGGAGCGCGATCAGGCTCAACCGAGGTCGGCGTGGGCAGTAACCACCAACCTACCCCCGCACCGCTGACCACCAACACCAAGAGAGTAGCCAAGATCACGGGGATTTTGGACGATTTATCTGGCTCGGTCGTTGCAATGACAGGGTCTGGCGCAGAGCGTGGTGTGTCAGCAGATTGGAGCACCGTGGCCTGATCCTCATCCTCTGACGACGCTGACGACGTTGACTGATCGCGCTCTTGGTTTGGGTTCAGTGGCGACCGTATAAACTGTCCGCCACTTACGCCTTGCAGATAATGATCCAATTCGCTGACGAAAGCCCCCATATCGGCAAAGCGATCTTCTGCCTGTTTGGCGAGTAAACGCTCTAACAGCGGTTGTAAGTGTTGCAGGTCATCGGGTAATTGAGGAATCGGTGCCGTTGCGTGTTTCAGGGCGAGTGAGAAGGCATCGCCTGATTGGTAAAGCTTTTGACCGGTTAACATTTCCCACAGCATGGCTCCGAAGCTGTAGATGTCCGAGCGGTGGTCAATCGCTTTACCCAGCGCTTGTTCGGGACTCATATAGCCGACACTGCCGAAGGCAAAGCCGGTGCGGGTTAATTGACTGCTGGAGCCTAGCGCTTTAGCAATACCAAAATCGGTCAGCACGGGTGAGTCATCTTCACGAAACAGCACATTTAGCGGTTTGATATCGCGATGGACAAAATAACGCTGATGGGCATAATGCAGCGCCTTGCCCAAAGTCCGAGCGATGTCCAGTGATTCTGCAACGGTTAAGTGCTTGCGGATGCGATCACGCAATGAACCGCCCGGCAGGTATTCCATTGACAAATAGTAATGACTGTCATGGGTGCCGATATCAAATACCGTGACGATATTGCTGTGATTGAGCTGACCGACAATATGCCCCTCGTTGAGGAAGCGAGTTTTAAAATCCTCGTCAGCACTGAGTGCTGGACTCATCACTTTTAGCGCCACTTTACGGCTCAATGACTCCTGTAGCGCCAGATACACTGTCGCCATGCCACCGCGACCGATCTCACGTTCGATCTTGTACCCGGGAATCTTATAGCCGGGAATTTTAATTAGCGAGTCCGACATAGGTATCCGTCAATTATAATGGCTAAGGTTTGCACATAACCCTAGCACGTTGATGAGCTAGGGCAGTAACTGACTATATACTCTATTGCCTGCTAGGCAGAGTGTGTCATAGCAACTCGATTATGGCATACAATGCGGTTACTATGCTGTGGCGAATTGTCAGCGCGGCGAGATCAGCGCATGAGTACCGCTCCCAGATTTTTTGATTCGAGACTGAGTACGATGGATATGGATGATGACATTAATGACGTTGATGAACTTTATGACGTGGATGACATTGACGCCAGCATCGCTCGGCTGAGTGAGCTCAGCACTATCCGCCAGCGGTGCAAACAACTGTATCAGTGGATTGCAGCGGGTGAGTCAGACTACTTCTCACTGGTACCCAACCATCTACCCACAGTCGTGGACTATGTACTAGCGGTCATTGACGCCAATCATCCCGATCTGAATATCCCAAATTACAGCCGTTGGCGCCATTTTTCTGCCGGTGGGCGTGATCGTTGGGCTGAGTTAGAGACCACATTGACGGTCTCGGAGGAAGAACAGGCGCGTATCCGTACCGAGTTGACGGTGATCAGCGTGTTGCTCGATGCCGGTGCCGGTAAGCACTGGCGTTACCGTGACAGCGACGGCCAAGACTACGCCCGCTCGGAAGGTCTCGCTGTGGCCAGTTTGCAGATGTACCGTGACGGGCTATTTTCAGCGCGCAGTGATCAACCCCTGCGGGTCGATGCAGCGGCTTTGGCCGCTTTAAACAGCGAGCGTTTGGCCGCAGCGCTGCACGTCAGCCCAGATAATCCGTTACTGGGTTTGCCAGGGCGTCTCAATCTGCTCAAGCAATTGGGCGCGGTCATCACCCGTAATCCCGGGTATTTAGGGGGACAAGTGCGCCTGGGCGGCTTATTTGACAGCCTCAAAGCCCAGGTTGAAGACGACGCCCGGCTGCCTGCTCCCGATCTATTTGCCTTATTATTGGATTTTCTCGCGCCAATCTGGCCAGGGCGTAAGATCTTGGGGGGATTTAATCTTGGTGATGTCTGGTTGCATCCAGCGTTAGACGACGATGGCCTGATTCCCTTTCATCAACTGGTGCAGTGGCTCACCTACTCACTGGTTGACCCCTTAGAGGCGGCGGGTTTTACCATCACACAACTTGATGATCTGACCGGCTTGCCCGAATCCCGTCATGGCGGATTGTTTGTTGATCTCGGAGTGGTGCAACCGATGCACACAGAGGTCATGCAATACTCCCACGCTGTGGACAGTGATTTAGTTATAGAGTGGCGGGCATTAACCGTGTGCTTATTGGATCAAGTCGCTGAGCAGATCCGCCAGCGTTTGGGTTTGGATGCGCATCAGTTGCCACTGGCACGGATCTTACAGGGGGGGACGTGGGCAGCAGGCCGTAAAATCGCAGCGGAACGCCGCTCAGACGGCAGCCCGCCGATCAGCATCATCAGCGATGGCACGGTATTCTAAACATTAATGATTGTTTTTTTACTTTGGGGGTAACCACTTAGGTATGGATAATCTGACCATCGTTGAACATCCTTTGATTCAACACAAACTGACACTGATGCGGCGGGCAGATACCGCTACGGCTGATTTTCGCCGCCTACTGCGGGAAATCTCAATGTTGCTGGCCTATGAGATCAGCCGTGATTTGCCCCTGACCACTCAGCGCATTCACACCCCATTAATGGTGATGGATGCCCCCACCTTAACCGGCAAAAAACTCTGTTTTGTCTCCATACTCCGAGCAGGCAATGGCTTGTTGGACGGTATGTTGGATTTATTGCCCTCAGCACGGGTGGGTCATATCGGACTCTACCGTGACCCCAAGACCTTAGTCGCCGTCGAATACTATTACAAAGTCCCCAGTGATCTGGCCGAGCGCTTAACCATTGTGGTCGATCCGATGTTGGCGACGGGTAATTCAGCCATCGCTGGGGTGGAGCGATTGAGACAGGGTGGGGCACGGCAAATGAAATACCTGTGCTTACTGGCCGCTCCTGAAGGTGTACGGGCTTTCTCAACAGCGCATCCCGATGTACCGATAGTCACCGCCGCCTTGGATGAACGGCTTAATGATCACGGGTATATTTTGCCTGGCTTGGGGGATGCTGGGGATCGACTGTACGGGACAAAATAATGCCACAGGCGTTATCCGAACTGCTCCGCAGTCGCCGCACCATCAATCGCTTCCGCCCCGAAGCACCGCCTGCGGAGATCATCCATCAGGCGCTGGATCTGGCCCGCTGGGTGCCCAATCATCACCTTACCGAACCGTGGCGGTTTTATTGCTTAGGTCAAGACACCGCACGGGCCATTGCTGAACTCAATGCCGAGTTAATCGCGGCCACCAAAGGTCAAGCTTCGGCACAGGCAAAACTCGCCAACTGGTTGGCCAAGCCGGGGTGGCTAGTTGTCACTCAGGTGCGCAGTGATGATCCATTACAATATCAGGAGGATTATGCCGCCTGCTGTTGTGCCATTCACAGCATTATGCTGTATTTATGGAGCCACGGCATCGGCTCTAAGTGGTCAACCGGCCCGGTCATCCGTGATTCGCGTTTTTATGAGCTGATCTGGGTGGATCAGGACAGCGAGGAAGCGGTGGGGCTGTTATGGTACGGTTATCCCGCCGAAACTCCGCAGACTCCACGTAGGCCACTGAATGAGTTGCTGATTGAACTGCCGTAGCGGGGCTATAGCCTACAATGTCGGGCAACGCTGCGCTTATGCCCGACCTATCGCCCGCTGTTGTCCGGTAATCAGCTTGAATGGCTATATAACTGATCCCTCACGTCAAGTTCCGCACCAATTTGGCCGCAAACCGCAAGGGTGTCGTATCCCAAGGGGTAAACCGAGCTAATTGCCATTTATCGCTGTGGTGGGTTGACACCCCCGGCACTGTGGACACCGCAGCAGTAAAACCCGCCTCGCGCACCATATCCACATGTCGGGGCGCGTAGTCCTGCCCTGGTTTGCCGTTGGGATAGGCAAACAAACGCACCGGCTGACCTAGCCAGGATTGTAAAATTTCCCGTCCCCCGGCAATTTCCTCACACGCCTGATTATCAGCAATACTCATCAGGATCGGATGGGTTTGAGTATGGCCACCAATCTCCATACCGGAGTTGGCTAGGCGCTGTAATTGCGCTGTGGTCATCATTAAATCCGTGGGCAGCGGCTCGGGGGACTGTTCTGCCAGCGCCTGTACCCGGTCTTCGCGCTCAGCGGCATCTAAATGCTTAACTGCACGGATAATCTTAGCAGCAACGGCATAGCGCTGTGCCATGGTGTCAACCGATTCAGGCGGCAGACCCACACAGCGCAAATCCACCTCACCGGCAGGCACCCGCCGCAGCGTTTCCAGTATCTGATCATTAAACATAATGCCGCCATTCACATACCCGACTGCGATAAAAAAGGTGGCCGGGAGTTTCAATTCGCTGAGTATGGGCAAAGCGACTTCGACATTATCAGCATAGCCATCGTCAAAGGTAATGCAGGCCGCACGCGGTGGCAGGGTCTGGTCCGCCAAACGCGCCACCGCTTCGGATAAGGGCAAAACATTAAACAGTCGTGCCACCGTCTGCATCTGCCAGCGGAACCGCGCCGCATCGGGGTCGCCGGGCAAAAACGGGTCGGGTTCAGGCACAACACGGTGAAAAATTAAAATCGATAGGCATGCCCGTAAGCCTGAGGGTGACAATAATCCCGCTAAGGGACGCAGCAGCGGGATAGCGCTATCGGCTATGTTCATAATTCGGTTGTCCTCTCATCAATTTGCTTAATTTTAACCCCCCAATTTCTGAACTGGGCGTTCCCCATTTGAGAATTTGCGCGAGGGTTGGGCGACCGTAATCCTGTGCCGATCTTTCCGACCCACTTCGATGGTGCGCAACGGTTCGGGCAATGAAGTATCACTGGGTACGGTGATCTGATCGGATGAACTTTTGATTTTAGCGGTTTTCGGTTAGTGTTTTGTTATTATTACGCTCAAGGTTATAATTTTGCCTTAACACAGCCATCTATCACACAGATAGTCTGAGAATTTTAAAACGTGGCGACGGGTCTACCTTGGCACCGTCGCAACGCGCATCTAGGAATTAACATCAGTATGATTAACCGCATATTAACCGTTATCGCCTTGCTCGCCATCGCTGTCGGATTGTGGCAGTTGCTGGCTGCTCGTCATGGTCTGGAGATGACCGCTACCCAGGCCAATGGCGTGCCGGTTACGGTATATCAGTCACCAACGTCTGAACCGGCACCGGTGGTGGTCATCGCCCACGGTTTTGCCGGTTCTCAGCAGCTCATGCAGCCCTTTGCGGTGACACTGGCTCGCAATGGCTATATCGCCATCAGTTTTGACTTTCCCGGTCATGGGCGTAATCCAGAGCCATTGCCGGGCGGCTTACTCAACTATGAGCAGCGTACCGA
>PWUP01000201.1 GCA_003562535.1 Gammaproteobacteria bacterium
CCATTGTTATTCCAGTGACACCTTCCAAGCTTGCAGCGCCAATGAGTTTAACCCGACTGAACCCCACTATAATTATTAACGGTAAAAAATTTACTGTCATGACACAAGAAATTGCGGGCGTAGATCGCAATCAACTCGGTGCTCAAGCGTATGATTTATCTTCATACCGTTCAGACATAATTGCTGCACTCGATTTTGTGCTCTCTGGCATATAACGCCGATAACTGCTCTGCTCAAACGGCAGGGCTTCGGTGGTGATGAACACCCGTCAGCCTTGTGATCGGATTCTCTAATATGCTTAGGTATGATGACCCGGACTGTGCTGGATAATTTGTTCGTTTCCATTTTGCCCTCGAAGCCACGCCTCACAACGGGCGCAAGACAAACAACCCCAGCCCTAAGATCGCCACCAGCCCCCAGAGCACGCGGTTGTAATCAAAAATACGCCGAGCATTGAACGCCTGAAACGGCGCAAACGCCATGACACTGTCAAACAACAGCAGCGGCTTACCCACAAACAGCAGTGCAGACAGCCAGACGGCCAGCGCGGGTTGAGTAACAACAGAGTGTAGCCATAACGCGGCGGCCACCATTGCCGCTACCGCCAAAGTACCCGCCAGCGCTATCGGCCCCAAGGCCGGCAATACAGCGCGGTATTTCCAACCATCGCCAGGGGGATACAGGCCACCCGGCAAGGGAAATAGGTTGCCAAACAGCAGAGCAATGCCCGCAGTAATGCCCCATCCGCCCTCCCAAGCGCGATAAACCAATGGCTGTCCCAGATACCCAGCCGTCAGTCGCATGGCGGCTTCTCGAATACTGAACAGACAGAACACCGCCAGCAGCACGGCCAGTGCTTGCGAGGCGTTCGGCCACGCCATGCTGCTACCCAGCAACCACCCACCCCAGAACAACGCGATGCAGGCCCACAGGGTATTGGCCACCATGCTGCCACCGCGCTGCATACCGCTACTGCCGCTCGGCTTAACCGCATCATACACCCAGAGAAAATGCCCTGGGTCCAACGCCAAGCCGGTACGCACCCACAACCAAGCGGTATCCAATACCCCAAATTGCTGCCACTGCGCACCCGGAGACAAACGCTCGAACCCTTGGCTATGGAACACATTGGCCGAGGCGGTATTATGCCCCTCAACATCGGTCAGCACAGTGTCACAACCGGATTCTTTAAGCTGCGTGACAGCTGCCGCAACCAGTCGTGAAGCCAGGCTCAATCCTCGGTACTCTGGATCGGTCAGCAACCACGCCACCATGCCGATGCGCCGCCCACTGGGCAGTTGAATCACCCGCAATACCGCCGCAGCGGCCACCGTTCCATCCACGCAACCCACCAGCCCGTGGTCTTTGCCCACGCGCACAAATCCAGACTGAGTCGGTGGAAAGGCTCGCTGTGCGATGACGTGCAGCCGCTCGGTGTCCTCAGCGTCCAGAGAACGTATTGTCAGTGCAGCCGTGACCGGCATTAAATCACCTCCATCGCTATCACCCGCAATTGATCGCCGCTGTCTATCTGCAGGGCATACCCGCCGCACTCCGGGCACGGATCGAGGTGCTGATTCACGCGCACCCGGCGCTGGCAATCCAAGCATAACGCCTGGCCGGGCTGGACACGGATGGCCAGTTCAGCCCCTGCGGCTGGCGTACCCTGGGCGGCACTGCTAAAACAAAACGCCAGAGCCTCGGGTTCAACATGGCCTAAAGCTCCAATTTCGACCTCAATGCGCACAATGCGCTGCGCCCCTTCCGCAGACAGTTGCTCGGTGAGCAGATCGACCATAGACACACACAGAGACATCTCATGCATAGGCTGGGTTAAAAATTCACCGCATCACCGCCTTTCAGCGCCAGCCATTGCCTCACCTCAGCGGGAGTGGCAATTTCATGCCCCAAACCGGTCACAATCTGGCGAATCCGCTGGACTTGAGCCGCGTTGGATTTCGCCAACTGGCCGGGGCCGTCCCATAAAGAATCTTCCAAGCCAACCCGTACATGGCCGCCCATACTGGCTGCCAGAGTGGTCAATGGCAGTTGATGGCGACCGGCGGCGAGTACTGACCAGTGATAGTCTGCGCCGAACAAGCGATCCGCCGTGCGCCGCATGTGCAGCACATCTTCAGGATGGGCGCCGATCCCTCCTAGAATGCCGAATACGCTCTGCACCCATAACGGCGGTTTGACTACACCGCGATCCAAAAAATGGGCCAAGGTGTATACATGCCCTATATCGTAACATTCAAATTCAAAACGGGTTCCCCGCTCAGCACAGGATTCCAGAATGTATTGGATGTCCGCGAAGGTATTTTTAAACACCGCATCTCGGCTGTTTTCCAGATGGGTACGCTCCCAGTCATGCTCAAAGCGGCTAAAGCGGTTCAACATCGGGAACAGTCCAAAATTCATCGACCCCATATTCAGTGAGGCCAATTCGGGTTGGAACTGGACAGCCGGTTGCAGGCGCTCCTCAACACTCATCCCCTGGCCACCACCTGTAGTGAGATTCACCACCACATCGCAGGCTTGCTTAATCCGAGGCAAAAACTGGGCAAACCAGTGTGGATCTTGACTCGGACGCCCGTCATCGGGATGGCGAGCGTGCACATGGACAATACCGGCACCCGCCTCAGCGGCAGCAATGGCGGCTGAGGCCAGCTCATCCGGCGTCACCGGCAAATACGGCGACATCGAAGGGGTGTGAATGCTGCCGGTAATGGCGCAGGTAATGATGACTTTGTGCATTAATTTTGTCCCGGCAAACTGGGGCCGTCTTCAATGGACAACAGCGAAGCGTTGCCGCCCGATGCCGTGGTGTCGATGCTCAGCGAGCGTTCATGGACGAACCGGTGTAAATAATGCGGGCTGCTGGCCACGGGATGACCGATACCACCCGGCGCTCGGCTGGATTCGCGATACAGAATCAGCGGTCGAATCATGCACTCGCCGGCCGCCAGCACCCGGTTCAGCGCACTGACTGTGATCAGCGGTCCGGCGCAGGCCACCCCGGCGATGTGTTGGTTGGCCACTAAAGCCGACAAGGGGGCATCGACCCCATGACCCACGGCCAATAGTTTATTTGCGGGCACCCCAGCCTGATGGAATAAGGCTACGACCGCAGCGGCTCGGGATTCGTCAGCATGCCAGGCCAATACCGGATTACCCGTGGCCAAGGCCGCGCCGACTTGCACCGCCAAAGCGCCTGCGCCGACATCACCTAAACATAAGCACACCAAAGGCCCACGCGGCCATAAGGACAGCTCATTGCGCTCCCCAGTGGGGCCGGGCAGAGCCAAGGGTACAGCGCATTCGTTTTGGATTTGCGCGGCATAGAAACGCAGATGATCGGTGCAATGGCGCAGCACCGCGCTGTTTTCCGCCAAAGCATCCTGGTGATGCTCCAGCTCATTGGCCACCTGCTCCAACGCTAAGGCACGCTGATCGACCGGTGCCGACCAGGCATGTCCGGCTGTTTCCAAGGTTTCCCAAGCCGCCGCCAGCGCCGCTTTGGACAGCAAGGGCGCATTGAAATCGACGGCGGAAGCCGGTTCAGCCTCGATTTCAGCGCCATCCACCTCAGCGACGAAGCGCTGCAAATAATGCGGACCACCGGCCTTGGGTCCAGTACCCGACAGCCCCTGACCGCCGAAGGGCTGCACCCCGACAATCGCCCCGATTTGATTACGATTGACATAAGTATTACCGACGCGGGCGCGCTCAAACACCTGCCGCCACATCTCGTCAATGCGGGTGTGGATACCCAGTGTCAAACCATAGCCCGTGGCGTTAATGCGATCGACCAGTTGATTCAGCTCAGCGGCCCGATAGCGCACGATATGCAGCACCGGCCCAAACACCTCACGGCCTAATTGACTCAGATCTGCGATCTCAAAGGCCACCGGGGTGACAAAGGTGCCGTCACCGGTTTGCGGGCCGAGTTTAGCGCGTTTGATCTCTTGAGCTTCACCTAACAGCCGTTGAATATACTGATCCAGTGTTGCCTTGGCTTCAGCATCAATCACCGGCCCCACATCGGTAGTGATCGACGCCGGATCGCCGATGGTCAGTTCCTCCATCGCCCCGGCAATCATCGCTAAGGTTTTATCGGCGATGTCTTCTTGCAAACACAATACCCGCAGTGCGGAACAGCGCTGACCGGCGCTTTGGAAGGCTGAGACCAGCACATCGCGGGTGACTTGTTCTGGCAAGGCGGTAGAATCGACAATCATGGCGTTTTGGCCGCCAGTTTCAGCAATCAGCGGCGGCAGCACCCCATCACGTTCCGCCAGTGCGCGATTAATCAGCCGTGCCACCTCGGTAGACCCGGTGAAACACACCCCACTGACGCGGGGATCCTGAACCAGGGTGCCACCGACCCGCGCCCCCTCACCAGGGAGTAAATGCAGCACTTCGGGCGGAATACCCGCTTGATGGAGCAAGCGCACCGCCTCGGCGGCAATCAATGGCGTTTGCTCGGCCGGTTTGGCCAGTACCGCATTACCGGCTACTAAAGCCGCCACCACTTGGCCGGTGAAAATCGCCAGGGGGAAGTTCCACGGACTGATGCAGGTGAACACACCGCCACCGCGCAGCTCCACTGCCACCGCACCCTGATGGGCTACTCGCAACGGCATGGGTTGCGCCAGATCGTGCCGCGCCTGCAGCGCGTAGTAACGGCAGAAATCGACGGCCTCGCGCACTTCGGCCACCCCATCGGACAGTGATTTACCCGCCTCGGCGGTACACAAGGCCATCAGCCGAGGCATTTCGGCCTCCATGAGATCGGCCATGCGCTCCAAACAGGCAGCGCGTTCGGCGACCGGCGTGGCGGCCCAGTCGGCGGCGGCGGTGCTTGCGGCCACCAGCGCCGCTTCAATATCCTCGGCACTGGCCTCGGCGCTGTGGCCGATCACTTGCGAGTGGCGCTGCGGGGAGACCACGGCGGCAGCGTTCTCACCAGGGCGTTGCTGGCCATTAATAATCGGCCCGGCGCTCCACTCACCGAGTCCAGCTTGACTCATGCGCTGCTGCAATGCCGCCAGCACCGTTCTATCGGTCAGATCCAGACCTTTGGCATTGGGTCGTTGCGGGCCATAAATCGCCACAGGTAGCGGTATTTTCGGATGATTCACCGTAGTGTAGCCACGCACTGTGGCGATAGGATCGGCGATGATGTCATCCACCGGCAGGCTTTCGTCCTGAATCCGGTTCACAAACGAGCTATTGGCGCCATTTTCCAATAACCGCCGCACCAGATAGGCCAACAGATCTTCATGCTGACCGACCGGGGCGTAGATCCGGCAGCCGACGCCGTGGCGATCCTGCTCAATGACCTGGGCGAACAGTTCCTCGCCCATGCCGTGCAGGCGCTGAAATTCAAAATCCCGGTTCTTACCCGCAAACTCCAGCACCGCTGCAATGGTATGGGCGTTATGGGTGGCCAGTTGCGGATAAAATACATCGCTATGGGCGAGCAGTTTGCGGGCGCAGGCCAAATAGGACACATCGGTGTTGGCCTTGCGGGTGAACACGGGATAATCGACCAGACCCTGTTCTTGAGCGCGTTTGATTTCCATATCCCAATACGCGCCTTTCACCAAGCGCACCATAAACCGGCGGCTATCACGACGGCCAATCTCAGCCAACCAATCCAACACCATAGGCGCCCGTTTCAAATAGGTCTGTACCACAAACCCCAGCCCCTGCCAATCCTTGAGTTCGGGATCAGCCGACAAGCGCTCCAGCACATCCAGGGAAATATCCAAGCGGTCGGCTTCTTCGGCATCGATATTAAAGCCGATGTCGTAACGCGCAGCGTCTTTACACAAGGCTTTGACTCGGGGCAGGAGTTCTTCGATCACCCGCGTGGCATTGGCGATTTCATAGCGCGGATGCAGGGCGGATAATTTGATCGAGACCCCAGGTGATTTAATCGGTCCTTGACCGGCTGCCTGCTGGCCGATAAGCGCAATGGCGGCTCGGTAGTTCTGGAAGTAGCGCTTGGCATCGGCCATAGTGCGCGCCGCTTCGCCGAGCATATCGTAGGAATAGGTATAGCCCTTGTCTTGCCAGCTACGGGCGCGGTTGAGGGCGGCTTCGATGGTACGACCCATCACAAATTGCCGCCCCATGATTTTCATGGCTTGATTGACCGATTCACGCACCACCGGCTCACCGAGACGGGCGGTTAACCGTCGCATCGCCGCCCCCGGGGTACTGCCCTGATAGCCGTGCATGCGCACGACTTTACCAGTCAGCATCAGTGCCCAAGTTGACGCATTGACAAACCAAGAGTTGCTCTGCCCTAGATGCTGTTGCCAATCCGCACCGGAGAGTTTGTCGCGAATCAACCGCTCACGGGTTTGATCATCAGGTACGCGCAACAGCGCTTCGGCAATACACATCAACAGCACGCCTTCTTGAGTGGAGAGGCCGTATTGGTGCAAAAACGCCTCGATGCCGCCTTGATTGCGGGTTTGCGCCCGCAAGGTCTCAACCAAGTGCCGCGCGTAGGCGTCAATCCGCTGCAAGTTGTCGGTGCTGAGTTCAAGCTGAGTTAACAGGGCGGAGACACACTCCTGTTCTGGCGCACGATAATGGGCATCAATCGCGCTACGCTCGGGCTGAACGTGGGCTA
>PWUP01000126.1 GCA_003562535.1 Gammaproteobacteria bacterium
CCGCACCGCCTGGCCCTTTGCGGGTCTTAGCCGGAGCCGGTAGCGGTAAAACCAGAGTGCTGGTGGCGCGGATTGCTTGGTTGCTGGCGGTAGAGAACATCGCGCCGTGGTCGGTGCTGGCTGTGACCTTTACCAATAAGGCGGCTGCTGAAATGCGGAGCCGTATCGAGCAGCAAGTGCAACAACCGGTTACCGCGCTGTGGATCGGTACTTTTCATGGGCTATCTCACCGTTTACTGCGTATGCACTGGGAGGAAGCGCGCTTGCCGCGTGATTTTCAGATCCTCGACAGTGACGACCAGCAGCGCCTGTTAAAGCGGGTGCTGCGCAATTTGAATCTGGATGAAAAAAAATGGCCACCGCGCCAAGCCGCCCACTTTATCAATAGTCATAAAGACGAGGGCCGCCGTCCCCAGCAGATTGCTGACCAAGGCGATCTCACCACCCGCCAATGGGTGAGTGTTTACCAAGCCTATCAAACCGCCTGTGAAAGTGCCGGATTGGTTGATTTCGGCGAGCTGCTGCTGCGCAGTTATGAACTGTTGCACAACTGGCCGGATTTGCAGCGCCATTATCACAACCGCTTCCAGCATCTATTGGTTGATGAGTTTCAAGACACCAATACCATTCAATACGCCTGGCTGCGTCAACTGGCCGGAGAACGTAGCCAGGTGTGTGTGGTGTGTGACGACGATCAATCCATCTACGGCTGGCGGGGGGCGCGGATTGAAAATGTCCAGCGTTTCAGCCAGGATTTCCCCGGCACGGAAACCATCCGCTTAGAGCAAAATTACCGATCCACGGCCACGATTTTACAGGCCGCCAACGCTCTGATTGCCCATAATCAAGGGCGTTTGGGTAAAAACCTGTGGACGGCTGACGCCCAAGGTCAGCCCATTGTGCTGTATCGGGCCTTTAATGACACGGATGAAGCTCGCTTTGTCGGTGAACGCATTCAGCAGTGGCAGCAGCAGGGAGGGCAGCGCCATGAGGTGGCGGTATTGTACCGCTCTAATGCTCAATCCCGAGCGCTGGAGGAAGCGCTAATCAGCCTGCATATTCCCTATCGGGTGTATGGCGGGCTGCGCTTTTTCGAACGCGCTGAGATTAAAGACGCCTTGGCGTATTTACGGCTGCTGGCCAATCGTCATGACGACCCTTCGTTCGAGCGCGTCGTGAACACCCCGACCCGAGGGATTGGCGAACGCACGGTGGAGACGCTGCGGGCGTTAGCGCGTGAACAGCAGATCTCATTATGGCAGGCTGGGCAGCAGATCTTACGGGTTGGCCAGCTTGCTGCGCGGGCTGGCAACGCCTTGCAACGATTTGTTACCCTGATTGAAGCCACAGCCCAGGCCAGTGCCGAACGCCCGCTGACCGAACAGGTACAGATTATGCTGGCACAGAGCGGGCTGGTGGATTTCTATCGTAACGCTCGGGATGCTAAAGCCGAAGATCGGGTAGAAAACTTGCAAGAACTGGTGAATGCCGCCAGCAGTTTCACAGCCAGTCCGGGCGAAGCAGAGACCATGACGCCGTTGCAGTCGTTTCTTGCTCACGCTGCCCTAGAAGCTGGCGAAGGCCAGGCCGGTGCTTGGGATGATCCGGTGCAGTTAATGACCTTGCACACCGCCAAGGGTTTGGAATTTCCTCTGGTGTTTATCGTCGGCTTGGAAGAAGGCTTATTTCCCAATTTCCGCGCTGAATCCGAACCGGGCCGCATGGAAGAAGAACGTCGTCTGGCCTATGTCGGCATTACCCGCGCTCGCCAGCAGTTGGTGCTCAGTCATGCCGAACGGCGCTTTTTGCACGGACGGGAAAGTTACCCCTTGCCGTCGCGGTTTCTTGCTGAGATTCCTGCGGAGTTGGTTCAAGAGCTGCGGCCTAAATTGCACATCAGTCGGCCTGTCGCCCAGCGCACTCCGCGTCAGTCATCGTCTAGCGTTGAGCAAGCGCAGGACGGTTACCGGAGAGGACGGCAAGTGCGGCATGCGCGTTTTGGGGTCGGGACGATTACTAGCCGCGCAGGGGATGGAGAACGCACCCGCTTGCAGGTACGCTTTCAAACTGGCAGTAAATGGTTGGTCTTGGCCTATGCCAAGCTGGAGTTATTGGGGTAAATCCAATCAATCCGGTTCAATCCAACGATACAGGGTGCGTCGGCCAATGCCTAATAGCGCGGCGGCGCGACGTTTATTGCCGTCCACCTGTTGCAGCACATAGTGAATATAGCGACGTTGTAAGGTGTCCAGGGTGGGCAGTACCGGCCCTTCCAGCAAGGTGTTTGCTAGGGTAGGTTCTGCCGTAGCGGTTGCCGACACAGTGTGGGCGGTGTGATGACTCAGGCGGGCCGGCAGATGCTCAGGGCGGATGTGCTCAGCATCACAGAACGCCACTGCACGTTCTAGGGCATTACCCAGTTCGCGCACATTGCCAGGAAACGAGTAGTTGCGCAGTAAAGCCAGCGCCTCATCGCTAAAGCCTTGGACTGTGCGTTGTAAGCCCACGGCATGGCGGCGCAGAAAATGCCAAGCCAGCAACTCCCAATCATCGTCGCGTTCGCGCAGCGGTGGGACTTGAATGGTGAAGGTTTCCAGCCGGAAAAACAAATCCTCGCGGAAACGCTCGGCCTGAATCAGTTTGGGCAGGTCTTGATTGGTTGCAGCAATGATGCGCACATCAACCGGTTGTTCTTGTTCTGCACCGACGGCGCGAATTCGGCCATCTTGCAGGGCGCGCAGCAGCTTGGCTTGTAAGGCCAACGGCATTTCGCCGATTTCATCCAGCAATAAGGTGCCGCCCTCGGCTTGAGCGAATAGGCCCTTACGAGTTTTGTGCGCTCCGGTGAAGGCGCCGCTGACATGGCCGAAAAACTCGCTCTCTAACAAGTCACCGGGAATACCGGCGCAGTTAACCGCTAAAAATGGCCCGGATAAGCGTTCGCTTTCTGCGTGCAGGGCGCGTGCCACCAGTTCTTTGCCGGTACCGCTTTCGCCGAGAATTAACGCCGGCCCGTGAGCGCGAGCCGTTAGCCGAATATGTTCAAACAGTTGGCGCATCCGCTGACTGCGGCCTATCAATCCGTGAAACGATTCGGTTTGCAGCAGGGCACGGAAGCGTTGGACTTCAGAACGCAGTTGCCGCGTTTCCAGTACTCGGTGTACCGCCAGCAATAAGTGATCCATATCAAGCGGTTTGGTGAGAAAGTCGTCGGCACCGGCTTTCAGTGCGGTAACCGCCTGGTCAACCGTTGCAAAAGCAGTGATCATTAAAAACGCCGGTGCTTCGGCGGTTTGGTTGACATGCTGCAATAACTCTAGGCCACTTTGGTCTGGGAGACGCAAATCGCTAATCACCAGATCAAAAGCCTGTTCGGCTAAACACGCTACCGCTGTTGCAACCTGAGCTGCGGCACTGACCTGCATGCCCTCGGTTTCCAGCTCATCAACCAGCAAGGTGGCTAAGCTCGCGTCGTCTTCTACCACGAGTATTCGGGGTTTAGGCATGGTCATGTCCCGCTGCGGTGGGCAACCACAATATAAACCGGGCGCCGCCTTGAGGACTGGTCGCGGCATGCAAGCGCCCGCCATGTTCCAGCGCTACGCTATGGGCGATAGACAGTCCCAAGCCGGTACCCTCGGCCCTGCCGCTCACAAAGGGTTCGAACACCCGTGCGGCCAGATCCGGAGCAATGCCCGGCCCGCTGTCATCAACCATCAAGGTCAACCCTTGATCACAGGGTTGGCTGTGCAACACCACGGAGCCATCCGGGCTGGCTTGCAAGGCATTGCGCAGTAGATTAGTCAGCGCCTGTTCTAAACGCACCGGATCGCCGCGCAGGGACGCATCGCTGGGGGGAGGGTGAACCTGTAGATGCGATGAGGCCGCTTCGAATTCGCTGCGGATGGCTTGGACACTGCTCTGTACCCAATCATTAGCCTTAATGAAGCGCGGGCTTTGGGTGGAGGCGCGGGCAAATTCCAGCAGTTGGCGAATAAACCCCGTCATACGCCGTACCTGATGGCGGATCTGGGCGAGATTTTCGCGGGTTTTGTCAGCACTACTGCCGGGTTTTTGCAGTTGGCGGGCGCGACCATCAATCACGCTCAATGGAGCACCGAGTTCATGAGCCACCCCGCTGGCCATGCGCCCCAACGCGGCCATTTTTTCTGTCTCACGCAGCCGTTCAGTCAAGGCTGCTTGCGCGTGACGCTGTTCGGCCAGTTCGCGTTCATTATGTTCGATACCATCCAGCATGGTATTCAAGGCATGGGCTAGGGTGCGGATTTCGCGGGGGCCTTGCGGATGAGCACGGTGGGCATGATCGCCGGCTCTGACCTGGTGCATGCTGCTGAGCAAGGCCCGCACATGGCGGCCAATGGCTCGATCATGGCCGAGCAAGACAATGGCTAATACCAACAGGGTGCCGCCGAGCATGGTCAGTGCCGCCTGTTGGCGTAATTCATCAAATTTACGGGTAAAATCACGTTGTTCTCGGGTGACTTGCAGTAGGCCGTTGATTCGTCCACCGGTGTCAAACAGGGGTAGAAAATACGAATACACCTCGCGGCCTTCGATGCGGCGGTATTCACCGATTTGTTCACCCACGGCAGCAATTTCCGCCGCCTTGCGTTCCTCTCGGCGTCCCGGTTCCACACTGCCAACGGCAACGACTTGATCCCCGTTTTGATCGAAGACAAAAGCCCCATAAACTCGGCCAATATCGAGCACCGAATTTAAGGATTCTTCCAGCGTATTCAGGGTGCCTTGTTCTAAACCAGTGCTCACCGGCAGTCGAATTGCCCGCGCCACCAGCTTAATGTCTTCTTGCAGCCGTTGCTCCGTCGCCTGTTCCAGTGCTGCCAAGGCAAAATAAATGGTCAGGGCGAACACCCCAATCAGAGGCAGCACCACTTTGCCCAATAGGGCTAATCGTAATCCAATCATCATGCGGTGTAGTGTGCCCAGTGAATGCGCTGTGTGTCAAATTGGCGCATTTCGGGGCGCTATCGCCGCAGATACCACCGCGTATGCGCAGCTAAGCGCTAACCGTATTAACAACACCGGACAGTTGACGTACACTGCACGGGTTGTATCATTCATCACATCACAATCGCGGAGAGGCTTGATGAAATTCGCTGTCGTTGTTGCAATTTTAGCCGAAGACCTAGAAGAACAGGCTATTGATGTTGCAAAAAAAGCAGGCGCTGGTGGAGTGACGCTGCTGGATGCGCGCGGTATTGGCGCTAAGGAGAAGAAAATTTTCTTTGGCTTGACCTTTGAAGGCAGTCAGTCTGTGTTGGTGTTTATTCTGGAGAAATCTCTCGCCCTGACGGTGATGAAAGCCTTAACACAAGAGCTTGATCTGAATACCGCCAGCAGAGGGGTGGCTTTTTCCATTCCCCTAGAGCATATTGCGGGCATCGATATGAGTCAGGTGTCACAGTTCCAAGAACACCTTAAAGACGCGTTATAGCTCTAATCGAGACCCTTTAATTCAGGAGTTTTTCATGCTGGTCAAAGACCTGATGGTCAAACATGTGGTGACGATTTCGCAAATGGCGACTCTACGCGACGCCATGAATGCAATGCGTCAGCACAAGGTTAAATCGCTGGTTGTAGAGAAGCGCCATGCCCATGATGCCTATGGCATCATCACCTACACCAATATCCTCCAAACCATTGTCGCTGAAGAAGGCGATATTGATCTGATTAACGTTTACGACGTTTACACCAAGCCGGTGATTTCAGTCGGCAGTGAGATGGACGTTAAATACCTTGCACGGCTGATGGTGCGTGAGGATCGCCGCCGCGTGGTGGTGTTGGATAATAACGATTTGTCGGGCATCATCACCATGAATGATATTGTGGATGCCATCGTGGCTATGGCCGATAAGTAATCCGTCAAGCCGCCCTAGTTACGGTTTCTAGACCCCAATACGCGCTCGACCAAGATCGCATACAGCATCACAGTGACAATCGGGAAAATCGACGCAAAGGCAATCAGACCAAAGCCGTCGATCAGCACATTACGCCCTTCAATATGCGTCGCTAGTCCAATGCCTAAGGCAGTCACCAGCGGTACGGTGACTTCCGATGTGGTCACGCCGCCCAAATCAAAGGCTAAGGCGATAATGTGCTTGGGCGCAAGCAAGGTAAGAATCACCACTAGGGTATAGCCGGCGATGACGTAGAGATGAATCGAATCGCCGCTGATGATGCGATGTACGCCGATGGTGATGCCAATCGCCACGCCTAGCGCCACCAAAAGGCGGATGATAGAGCCTTGAATCCGGCCTTGAGCCGCTTCTTCGGCTTGCTGACCGACCGCAATCAGCGCCGGTTCCGCCATAGTGGTTGCAAAGCCGATCATAAACGCGAACAAATACAGGAAAAACACTCCATCTAGGGCAATCAACTGCTCGGCCATGGTGCGACCAATGGGAAACAACCCCAGTTTCAAGCCCACCACAAAGGCATACAGCCCGATAATGACCAGCACAAAACCGATGCTGACCTGATGCAGTTTAGAGATGGGCCGACGCAGTACCGCATATTGGAAAAACAGGATAACCAAGATAATCGGTGCGACATCACGCAGCATCAGCAGCAGGTCGGTCAACATGCCAAGCAG
>PWUP01000272.1 GCA_003562535.1 Gammaproteobacteria bacterium
CCCCCAGCCTGATTAAGTTTCTTACCTTGGTGCGGGGTTTGCGCCATTGCCGCCAATAGGCCATACGGATTCGTCGGCGTATCCAGTGATCAAGCTCGTAACACTCTTGATAACCGTTGGCAATGCCAAAGTAATTGATCAAGCCTGCAATGTACTGGCTGGTCTTAAAGAATGGCTCAAATTCGTTCCGCGCTTCGCGCTCCACCGAACGCCGATAAAGCCTACACCAGTTAACGCAAACGTTAACCCTTACTGGTAACTTGCCTTGAGTGATCCAATGGATTACCCTGTTTCATAAATGCTGACTGCAATCACAGAACTTCCAGAATACATGAAGCGTGCGGATGCCCTGCTGACTGACTTTGAGCGTAAAGCAGTCATCGACTACCTTGCTGAACATCCGCTTGCAGGCGATGTGATGGAAGGTACTGGCGGGATTCGTAAACTTCGCTGGAGCCGAGGCAATAAAGGCAAGAGCGCTGGTGTGCGTGTTATTTACTACTACCATGACCAGCGAATCCCACTGTATTTGTTAACGATGTTCGGTAAAGGTGAGCGTGCAAATTTATCAAAGGCAGACAGAAATGCGCTTTCTAAGCTAGTCAGCATTCTTGTTCATACCGCATTGGAGAAAAATCATGGCTAGTGCCTATGAAAGTATTGCTCAAGGCTTGCAGGAAGCAATAGACCTTAATCAGGGGCATAAAGTCGCCGCCAGAACTCATCGTCCAGAACCGGTCGATGTTGCTAAGATTCGTAAGAACCTAGGCATGACCCAAATGGAGTTTGCATCCAAGTTTTGTATTAGTGTAGCGACGTTGAGGCATTGGGAGCGTGGTGATCGTACCCCGCATGGGCCGGCATTGGCTTTATTGCATGTTGTGGCAAAAGAGCCGCAGGCCGTCTTGAGAGCTTTGGGTTGACTGTTCCTTTGTAAACCATTGCCCAATTATCTTGACCTACATCAGCACTCCACCACCAACAGCGGCACCTGCATTTTCGCAGTGCTTAGCCCGCCGTGTACACCAATCATGCTCCATTCCGACTCGCTCGACAGGTGTTCAGTCAGCACATGCGCTTCCCGCCCGATCAGCAGATAATCGCCTAAACGGGCCGCCAGCAAGGGATGCGGATCGCCTAAACCGAACCACCCCTCAGCGATTAAATCGTCCTCCGATGATGCGCGATATGCCGAAAATCCCCGCGCCCCGAGCCTATCTGGAGCGGCACACGCTTGACGAGGCAAACTGCGGCCTTCATTATGCTGAATGCTTACGTGAGGCGATTCTTGTCCAAGGTGCCGAGACGGTATTAGCTTTTATTATGGAACCCGTCGGTGGCGCATCCACCGGTGCACTGGTTGCACCGGACAGCTATTACCGCCGCATCCGTGAAATCTGTGACGAATTTGGTATTCTTCTGATCTATGATGAAGTCATGACTGGAGCCCCTCACCCTAGCCCTCTCCCCCATAAATGGGGGAGAGGGGACTGAATGATTACGTTAGGCTCACTATTCAACGCCGCCGCCGTCCGGTTAATGAGCCGAGTAGCCCGCGAGCCACTTGGCGGCCAATTTGGGTACCAATAGACCGCATAGCACTGGTTGCTGTGGCAGCCAGTATTGACGAACCGGTGCGACCGGATTTGCCCGCCCGGCGCGATGTGGCTTGATTCTGAGTCGTGACACTGACCGTCGCCTCTTCAGACAGCGCTTCCTCGGCTTGACGCTGCAAAATTTGATAAGCGGATTCTCGATCCACGGGTTGATCATAAACGCCTGCCAACACCGAGTCACTCATGAGCGCTTGGCGTTCAGCAGTAGTCAGCGGCCCCATACGGCTGGCCGGTGGGCGAATCGTGACGCGCTCTACTGGAGTCGGGGTGCCTTTCGCATCCAATACCGATACCAGCGCTTCACCAACGCCTAAGGCAGTAATCGTCGCTTCGGTATCCAACTTTGGATTGGGGCGAAAGGTCTGCGCCGCGACTCGTACAGCCCGTTGATCTCGTGGAGTAAACGCCCGCAGGGCATGTTGGATGCGATTACCTAACTGCCCCAACACATTATCAGGAATATCGGTAGGGTTTTGGGTGATAAAATACACACCGACCCCTTTGGAACGAATCAAGCGCACCACTTGTTCAATCCGGTCGAGTAAGGAGCGCGGGGCACGATTAAACATTAAATGGGCTTCGTCGAAAAACACCACAAAGCTGGGTTTATCGGGATCACCCAGTTCGGGTAATTGCTCAAACAGCTCCGAGAGCAACCACAGCAATAAGGTTGAATACACCAGTGGGCTGTTACGGTAAAGCTGCTCAGCGTGCAGGATATTAACGACGCCTTTGCCTTGCGGGTCAGTTTGCAGAAAATCATGCAAGGTCACGGCGGGTTCGCCAAAAAACTGTTCACCCCCTTGGGATTCCAGCGTCAACAGGGCGCGCTGAATGGCACCGATACTGGCTGGGGCAACATTACCATAGGTACCGCTTAACTCTTGGCGATTGTCGCTCACCCAAGTCAGCATGGCGCGTAAATCTTTCAAATCCAGTAATAACCAGCCGTTATCATCGGCCACTTTAAAAGCCAGTTGCATGACCCCGGTCTGAGTTTCATTTAAATTGAGCAGCCGACTGAGTAAAACGGGTCCAAAATCGGCCATAGTTAAACGCAGCGGATGGCCCTGTTCGCCGAATACATCCCAAAACACGGTAGGGGCGGCATAGACCTCAAAATGGTCGATTCCGACACGCTGGGCGCGTTCCACTAGCCGGTCACTGGTTTCACCTGCAGCGGCAATACCGGAAAAATCCCCTTTGATATCGGGGACAAAAACCGGCACCCCCAAGTCAGAAAATCCTTGGGCTAAAATTTGCAGGCTGATGGTTTTACCCGTGCCGGTCGCGCCAGCAATCAGACCATGACGGTTAGCCATATGCGGTTCAATGGCAATGGGGCGCTGCTGTGCAGCGCCGATGAGTAAAGGATGATGTGGCACGTTGGTTCCTCGATGCTTAGGATAATGGAGTCTTGGCTGGCATCTTAAAGATTAAGTGACGGTCTGCACAGTCTTAACATTAGCGCACCCGCATACCCGGCTGTGCACCGCTATCCGGTGCCAGCAAAAACACGCCACTCTGATCATCGGCAGCGCTGGCGGCCAGCACCATGCCTTCTGAAACTCCGAAGCGCATTTTGCGCGGTTGCAGATTAGCGACCATGATCGTCAGCCGTCCGACTAGGTGTTGGGGAGCATAATAGGCTTTGATCCCGGCAAACACGGTGCGGGTTTCGCTGCCGAGATCGAGGGTCAGCCGCACCAGTTTGTCAGCCTTGGGTACGGCTTCGGCAGCGGTAATCCGTGCGACCCGTAAATCCACTTGCAGAAACTGCTCAATGCCGATTTCCGGGGCGAGATCTAGGGCGGGTGGGGCGGGTTCATCCGTGGTATCGGTGTCACGCGATGCCTCGATAATCGCCTGGATAGCCTCGGCCTCGACCCGCTCCAACAACCGGGGATAACGGCCAATGGTATGACTGAGCAAGGGTTGTTGCACCGTGACCCAAGTCAGCGGCTCAATCTGCAAAAAGGCTTCGCTGTCTGCGGCGATCTGCGGCAATACCGGCTTGAGATAGGTGATCAGCACTCGGAATAAATTCAGTCCTTGGGTGCAGATCCCCTGAACCTCGGGCAGGCGCTCGGCGTCTTTGGCCAGTACCCAAGGTTTATGCTGGTCGATGTATTGATTGGCACGATCCGCCAGCGCCATGATCTCGCGCATTGCCCGGCTGAACTCCCGCCGCTCATAAGCGCTGGCGATAGAATCACCGGCCATGACGAACTGCTGGTATAACTGCGGTTCCGGCAGGCTGGCGGTTAATTCCCCGCCAAAGCGCTTGCTGATAAACCCTGCTGAGCGTGAGGCGATATTCACCAGTTTGCCGACTAAATCGCTGTTGGCGCGTTGGCGGAAATCCTCAAAGTTTAAATCCAGATCGTCGATACCGGCCCCAAGTTTGGTGGCGAAGTAATAACGCAGGTATTCCGGGCGCAAATGCTGTAAATAGGTGCGGGCGGTGATAAACGTGCCCCGGGATTTGGACATTTTCTCGCCGTTGACGGTTAAAAACCCGTGGCAAAATACAGCGGTCGGAGTGCGGAACCCGGCACCGTGCAACATTGCTGGCCAGAACAGGGTGTGGAAATAGGCGATGTCTTTGCCGATAAAGTGATACATCTCGACCGGCGAGTCAGGCCGCCAGTACTGGTCAAAATCATCGCCGCTGCGGCGGCAATAATGGCGATGGCTGCCCATATAACCAATCGGCGCATCCAGCCACACATAAAAGTATTTACCCGGTGCATCGGGGATTTCAAACCCCCAGTACGGCGCATCACGGGAAATATCCCAGTCTTGCAGGCCGTTTTCAAACCACTCATCGAGTTTATTGGCGATACCGGGTTGCAGATGGCCGCCACGGGTCCATTCGCGTAGCATCGGCTCGAAATCGCCGAGTTTAAAGAAATAATGCTCGGATTCTTTCTCCACCGGCGGTTGGCCGGAGAGCACCGAAACCGGATCAATCAGATCCGTTGGGCTATAGGTCGCCCCGCATTGCTCGCAGGAATCGCCGTATTGATCAGGTGCCTGGCAGCGTGGGCAGGTGCCTTTAACAAACCGATCCGGCAGAAATAGACCGGCCTCGGCATCGTAAGCTTGACGGATAGTGCGTTGGGCAATATGTCCCCCGGCGCGCAGTCGGGTGTAAATCAGCTCAGCGCAATAGCGGTTGTCCTCGGAATGGGTGGTGTGGTAGTTATCAAAGCTCAGCAGAAAATCGTGAAAATCCGTTTCATGCTCGATTTTCATCCGATCCACCAGCGCCTGTGGCTCGATGCCCTCCTGGCGGGCTTTGAGCATGATGGGGGTGCCGTGAGCGTCATCCGCCCACACCCAGACGCACTGGTGGCCGCGCAGACGTTGAAAACGCACCCAAATATCGGTTTGAATGTATTCCACCATATGACCTAAATGGATGGAGCCATTAGCATAGGGCAGGGCGCTGGTGACGAGAAGGCTACGGTGATCGCTCATGGTTAGTTGAGTTAAGTTCAAAACTACTTAACATAACAAGTATCGAAGGCGTTGTCTGTTAGAATTCATCTATCTTTCTATTGAACACGAGGTCAGTCTTGATGACGATGCTGGATCAAGCAGCGGTTGAATCCGCCCTGCGCGAGTTACCTGACCCTTATCTCGGTCAGGATTTAGTGACCGCGAACGCGGTTAAAGCCCTAACGATTGAACAGGGCCGTATCAGCCTCGCTATTGAACTGGGCTACCCGGCGGTGGGTTATGTCCCAAGGCTGCGCCAGACTCTGGAACAACGGCTCACGGCGTTGCCGGGTGTGACTCAGGTGACCGTGACGGTGCGTTCTAAAATCGTTGCCCATGAAGTTCAAAAAGGCTTAAAGCCCCTGAAGCACGTTAAGAACATTATTGCGGTTGCCTCAGGTAAAGGCGGAGTCGGTAAATCGACGACGGCGGTTAATCTCGCTTTAGCTCTGGCCGCTGAGGGAGCCAGTGCGGGTATTTTGGATGCCGATATTTATGGCCCCAGCCAGCCGCGTATGTTGGGGATCAATCAAAAACCTGAGACCAAAGACGGCAAGAGTTTAGAACCGCTGCTCAACCACGGGTTACAAGCCATGTCGATGGGGTTTCTGATTGATGAAGAAACCCCGATGATTTGGCGTGGCCCAATGGTCACGCAAGCCTTAGAGCAACTGCTGCATGATACCAACTGGCAGCATTTAGATTATCTAGTCATTGACTTACCGCCGGGAACCGGCGATATCCAGCTCACCTTGGCGCAGAAAATTCCGGTCAGCGGAGCGATTATTGTCACCACTCCCCAGGACATTGCCCTGCTGGATGCCCGCAAGGGGCTAAAAATGTTTGAGAAAGTTCAAGTCCCCGTATTAGGCATTGTGGAGAATATGAGTACCCATATCTGTAGTCAATGCGGCCATGAAGAGCCTATTTTCGGCACGGGCGGTGGTCAGCGTATGGCGGAACAATACGGGATTGATTTGCTCGGTTCGCTGCCTTTGGATATTCATATCCGCGAGCAGGCCGATGGGGGAATGCCGACTGTGGTTGCTGATCCGCAAGGGGAAGTGGCCTTGCGCTATCGGGATATTGCCCGCCATGCAGCGGCTAAATTAGCCTTGCAAGCCAAAAGTTATTCGCAGTTATTCCCCAATATTGTGATTCAAAATACCTGAACAGGCCAACGGCTATGGGGCACGCAACTTGATGACCAACCGTTCGAACCCTTATTGACGCTCGGCTTGACCCCGATCTGGCCTCCACCACCCGGATCACCGGTCTCATCCGCCTGCTGTCCAGCGCTCTGCGAGTGCTGTGCCTCATCGAGTTCACTTGCAAGACATCATCTGCATCGGTCGTGATGCGCGCAGCCATTCGCGCAGACTGCTGAGATCATCCAGATCAATATCGTCACCTAAACTGCCGTCATCATTGACCCAACGCAGGCGGCTGAGGTCTTTGGTCAGAAACAGCACTTTGCCATACCATGAGGGGATGTGTTTCG
>PWUP01000243.1 GCA_003562535.1 Gammaproteobacteria bacterium
ATCTTCACGTCCACGAACATCATTAATGGCCTTTTCGACAGTAAGATTTTGCGACAACACGAATAAATCGGTGGTCATGATCCCACCGGCGGTGTCGGGATCGTATTTGAGCAGGGCTTCCCCCTCGCCTTGGCTTTCTTTATCCAGCAAGGCCATGAGGGTGTCACGCCGTTCTTCAGGTAAGTCACCGATCAGATCAGCGAGATCATCCGGCGGCAGATGCTTGAACCCCTGGGTTAACTGCTCGGGGCTGGATTCCTGAACCACCTGTTTGCCCAGATCAGTGGGCAGTTGCCGAAAGGCTTCAGCCGCCATCTCCTTGTCGGTAATCGTATGGAACACGTTCACCACATAGGCGGTCGGCAGTTCCTCAAGAACGGCGGCCATATCCGCAGGGTGAATCCGTGAGATCATATTTTCCAGAGACGTTTTGGCATTACGCAAATACAAACGATTGATCGTCTCAACCAGACGCTGTTTCTTGATGTCGTAAGCCGTAGACAGTGCTTGAGCGTTGGGATTTTCCGTATCGAGTTGCATGGCGATGGGGTCTCCTGTGAGTTGTATGCCGGCACAATGGATTTATTCTCAATACAACTCGACCATATTACGCTAAGTCTTCATCTTAATGTAATTACCCTGTAACAAAAAAAAGCCATGCAAACTGCTCTAATGTTTTGATTGATCTAATGGATTATCGGTTTCTAAGTGTTTTTTTTCTTGACGTTTTAGCCATTTATCCCGCCGCTTCCAATCCCGCTCAGCGGCCTTCATTTCCTGCATCAGAAAATAATTCAATCCGGTGCGGATCAATGCAATCGCGGCCAGTTTACCGATCTGTTCCCAACTCGGCGCGACGGCGGTAGCCAGAATGTCCGCCCCGAGCTGAAACTCCAGACCCAAGGACAAATAGCGGGCTAGGGTTAAACGCACACGATGAAAACTGCCGCCATCTTGCCCCAGCATGACTTTGACACACCCCACGGCCGCCACCACCACACCGACTCCGATAACGGCCGCCCCCATAATCTCTACAATCAACCGCAACCACTCGACGGCGGTGATAACATAATGCTCTGATTGATAAAATAAAGGGCTTAGTGTTCTGTCAGTCATAACTGTCTCATTGGTTTGGTTGTCTGGCGAGGGCTGGCCGCATCGGTAAACTTTCGACGATGGTCAGCCCATAGCTTTCCAAGCCAGTGTAGTGCCAATTGCTATTGACCAACAGACGCATGCGCTGTACGCCTAGATCCACCAGAATTTGCGAACCTACACCGTTTTCGCGCCATTCACGCACCCGCTCCGGCGTATCAGCAGACAAAGGTAGCGGTTTATCCCGATAGCTTAGGCTGATACCATGCGGGTCGCGCAGATAAACCAACACCCCCTTACCCGCATCAGCAATCTGTTTTAAGGCCACTTGCAAGGCGTTTTCATCAGCGGGCGCGAACAGATCATCGAGCAACCGTTCATTGTGTACCCGCACTAAGATATCCGAGCCATCATCGACTTCGCCTTTAACCAATGCCAGATGTTCCAGCCCATCGGGTAATGACAGATACGTGTAAGCCGTCAGTTCACCATAAGGAGTCAGCAAAGATTTGCATTGGCGACACTCCACCAGCTTTTCTTTACGGCGTCGATGCCGGATCAAGTCAACAATGGATAGTACCGGCAAGTGATGCTCGGCGGCAAATTCGCGCAATTCAGGTAGGCGCTTCAAACTCCCATCGTCGTTCACTAACTCGCAAATCACCCCGACTGGGGCTAATCCGGCCAAACGAGCGAGATCAACCGCCGCTTCGGTATGACCTGCCCGGCGCAAGACACCGCCAGGCCGCGCCATTAGGGGGAAAATATGTCCAGGACGGGCAAAATCAGCAGCGCAGGTTTGTGGGTCGGCTAAGGCTTGGATCGTCCGAGCACGATCCGCTGCGGAGATGCCCGTCGTGGTGTGATAACGGTAATCAACCGAGACTGTAAACGCCGTGGTGTGGGATTCGGTATTATTTTGCACCATCTGCGGTAGCTCTAACGCTTGGATGCGTTCTTCGGTCATGGGGACACAGATAATGCCACTGGTATAGCGAATCATGAAAGCCAGTTTATCTTCGCTGGCGTGTTCAGCCGCTAAGATTAAATCACCTTCATTTTCACGGGCTTCATCATCAACTACAACCACAAACTGGCCTTGGGCAATCGCAGCAATCGCTTGGTCTACACTGGTTATCGTCATAGCAAAAGGAGGGTGGTGGATAGGGGGTCAGCCGCATTATGCTACGGCTAAGCGCGGCTGTTCGCAAGGTGAAGGGGTGGCTTAGGGCTATTTTTTGAATTTAAACTATAGGACGTTTATACTTTAACTCAAAATGGACAAAATCATCGATTACACCTCCCCCCAATCCGCCCGCCCCCGCACCGCGCTGCGGGTCTACCAGATTGCGTTTAAAACCATTCTGGCCAAGGAAATTCACCGTTTTATCCGTATCTGGATGCAGACCTTATTGCCGCCGGTGATCACCATGAGTCTGTACTTCGTGATTTTCGGGGCATTGATTGGCAGTCGGATCGGGCCGATGGACGGCTATAACTATATGGAGTTCATCGCTCCTGGTCTGATTATGATGGCGGTGATCACTAACTCTTATCAGAATGTCGTGTCGTCGTTTTTCGGCGCTAAGTTTCAGCGCCATGTCGAAGAAGTGCTGGTTGCACCCATTCCCAACAGTGTCATCTTATTGGGCTTTATGGCCGGTGGTATGGTGCGGGGCTTGATTGTCGGTCTGCTGGTCACTGTGATTGCCTTATTGTTCACCCGTCTGGGTGTGCATAATCTGGCCGTCATGATCAGTGTGGTGGTGTTGACCTCGGCGTTGTTTTCCTTAGCCGGATTTCTTAACGCCTTGTTTGCCAAAACTTTCGATGATATTACTATCGTACCGACCTTTGTTTTAACCCCATTGACGTATCTTGGCGGAGTGTTTTACTCGATTTCCCTGCTGCCCGAATTCTGGCAATATGCCTCGCTGCTCAATCCGATTCTGTATATGGTCAATGCCTTTCGCTATGGCATTCTCGGATCGAGCGATATTGGTTTATTACCGGCCTTCGCCCTGATTATCGGCTTTACGGTGGTACTGTTTAGCTTGAGTTTATACCTGCTGAATCGGGGCGTCGGCATCCGTAGCTGAGGACTTTCCTATGCCGCTTGTGGCGCACAGCCCGTTACCAACTTTCCAACGTTTAGCCCAGGAGGGCGAGGACGTGCTCGGCATCGAGCGCGCCCGCCAACAAGACATCCGCGAACTGCATATCGGGTTGCTGAATATGATGCCCGATGCCGCATTGGCTCCCACCGAGCGCCAGTTTCTGCGTCTGGTCGGGGCGTGTAATCGCATTGTGCAGTTTTACATCCACCCGTTTACCTTTGATGTGATCCCGCGCAGCGAGCAGGCGGCTGACTATCTGCGCCGCTACTACGAGCCGTTCGAGCTTATTGCCGAACAGGGTTTAGACGCACTGATCATCACCGGTGCCAATCCACAAAACAGTGATATTACCGCCGAACCGTTTTGGGAACCCCTGACAGCGGTTCTGGATTGGGCGCGGGAGAATGTCACCTCCACCCTGTGCGCCTGTTTGGCCACCCATGGCACCGTGCAGTATTTTCACGGTATTCAGCGCCAACCGTTGGGCGTTAAACGCTGGGGGGTGTATCCGCATCGGATTATGGATCGGACGCATCCGCTGGTGCGCAATATCAATACCCGTTTCGATGTCCCCCATTCGCGCTGGAATGAGGTGTTTCGCCGCCAGCTTGACGAGGCAGGCATTGATACCTTAGTCGCCAGTGACACCGCAGGGGTACACCTAGCCGTTAGCCCCGATAGATTGCGCTTTATCTATTTCCAAGGCCATCCTGAATACGACCGCCACAGTTTGCTTAAAGAGTACAAACGTGAAGTGAGCCGCTATCTGCTGGGCGATATTGCCGATTACCCGCCGGTTCCTGAGCGTTATTTCCAACCCACGGCACAGCCGATCTTAGATGATTTCCGTGAACAGGCTGAACGCCACCGTGAACCCGGTTTGCTCCAGTATTTTCCAGAAAAAGAACTGGTTCATCATGCGGATAATACTTGGTCGGATACCGGCAAAACGGTGGTCAACAACTGGATGGGGATCGTGTATCAGCTCACCCACAGCGACCGGCGGATTCCATTCATGGCAGGTGTTGACCCTGAAGACCCGCTAGGATTGCGTCATCGTCGCCCTGAGCCGGAGTTGTAGTCCTCAGCCTAGACGCCCTCTCCCTTTGGGAGAGGGTTGGGGTGAGGGGCTTTAGCCCTCTCCCCCATAAATGGGGGAGAGGGGACTGAATAATTACGAATGACGGAGTTGATTTAGATCTACGCGACTACCTGACTTGCATAAAATCGGCTATTGTGGGCAAATTAACGATTTGGTAAATTCGTCCACAAAGAATTGTCTGAACAGGACTGTGCCGATCATGCCTAGCCATCTGTCAGGTTTCACCTTGCTGGAAGTTCTTGTCGCACTGGTTATTCTTGCCGTGGGTTTGCTCGGCGCGGCTGCACTGCAGATTAACGCTTTGAGCAGCGCCCATTCAGCGTATCAGCGCAGCATTGCTAGCGTGATTGCCGTCGATGCGGGGGAACGCTTGTGGGTTGATCTCGCTAATGGTCAACTCAACGCAAATAAGGTTCAAACTCAGTGGCAAAAGTTTTGGCAGGATCGGTTAGACACTACCCTGCCTGATTTTAGCGGTAGCATAGCGTGTAACGACGATAATGTGTGCACCATCACCGTTATATGGTCTGAAACCCGTTTCCAAAACGAACCCCAGCAGACCTCATTCAGTTACCTAACTCGACTACTGCCTAATCGTCTGTGAGAATGCCCATGCGCCTTCAACGTCTTGCTGCGGGTTTTACCTTGGTCGAGTTGCTCGTCGCCATGCTCATCGGCTTGCTGCTGGTCGGTGGAATCCTGCACATCGTTTTAAGCACTCAAGCCACTTATCGAGAAGCGCAGCGATTTGCGACTTTGCAAGATAAAGTGCGCTTTACCACTGATTTTATGGCACGCGATATTCGTGGTGCCAGTACGGTGATTTTCGATCCAACCACCCACGAGTTGAGCGTAATCCGAGCAAGACAGCCGCCTCCAGCACCCGCATGGTGTGGCGTTCATGGCATAGCCAATCAAGAAACAACGGTCAGATACCGCATGACCGATGGGGCGTTAACCTGTGAAGGTCAAGAAATTGTTCGTGACTTAGACCCCGATTATACCAACCCTTGGATCCAGATTGATCCATCAGGACATTTCGTTACGATTTCATTGCCCTTACAGAGTATCGGAGCAAACGGAGACCTCATCGACCATCTATTACAGTTTCAAATTGCATTACGCAATGCAATTCTTGCCGATTACAACTCAGTACCACACTCGAACTGATGCGTTGCTGCAAGGTGTAAAATAATGAATAAACCGATAAGCTGCACAGTAAACTCACAGCGTGAAACAGGCATTGCACTGGTTATGAGTTTAATTTTATTGGCAGTGATAACTTTGATCAGCACGTCCAGCATGAATGCGGCGATTAATAAGGAAAGAGTAGCAGCCAGCCAAAAACAAGTCACCGATGCATTGATGGCGGCTGAAATTGGGTTAGCGGCTGCTGTGGAAACATTTTATGATGATGGATTTGTATGGAACAATAATTCTGGGGAACGTGTATTTAATGCACAAGACACTATTAAAAATATTATGGGTTCATCAGAGTTTGTGTCGATGTCAGCTCATAATCGTCCAGATTTAGAGTGGCAAATAGAGCATATAGAGCATCAGTTCATTATCGCCGGTGTTGAACAATTGACGGTTAGGAGTGTTGGCAAACGCTCTGGCTCCATTGCAGAGAGGCGCGTTGAATTTGATATTATTGTACCTAACACATTATTTATTGATCCGCCAGCACCTTTGACCCTTGCAGGGTATGTGCACAGTTTTGCAGCGGGTGGTTCTGCGCAATTTAAAGTCGTCGGTGAAGTCGCCGATGCTGATCTAACCCTTCCGGGTACACCAGCCATTGTTGTCAATGATACGGACGCCACTACGTTAACCACCGTAACAACGGCTATTCAAAACGCACCGGATCGTACCAGTAACTATACTGGAGCGAGTGGTAAGAGTGGGATTACCAGTGCAGTCATAGAGCAAACCCTAGGCGACTTCTGGGGTGATGCAAACGCCTTGCGTAATTTTGTTGAGATGGCCAAGTTATTTGGCACAACCCATACGAATGATATTGTATTTAATTCTGATGATAAGTTTAATATAGGCCACTACACCGACAGCAATCACAATGAATGGGTAATTTCTATTGTTGAAGGCAATGCAACTATTGCTGACGATAGATCGGGGGCTGGTATTTTGTTAGTCACTGGCAAACTGACGTGGGCTGGAACAGCCGAATTCTCGGGTTTGGTTATGGTGTTAGGTGGCCAAGTTGATTGGCAAGATGGTGGCAATAAAGGCATACAGGGTGCTATGTATATTGCTCATATTA
>PWUP01000358.1 GCA_003562535.1 Gammaproteobacteria bacterium
CGCACAATCAGGCTTAAATCCACATAGCCGTGATCGACTTCGGTTTCTGAGACCATCATGTAGATGCGGTCATTGAACAGCACGGTCATGAAAGCGACTTTCAGCAATAGTTCATTGCTCCAGCGATAGTCGCGATTGGACAGTATGGGGAAATAGCGTTGTTCGATGAATTGGCATAAGGGCGCGATCTCACCACTGAGGCAAAAGTCCTGGGCGATCTGGCGCAGCTCGGCCACGTCATTGACATCCGGCAGCCACAGCTCTTGCAGCCGTTCGACATACAGTGAGCGGGCGACCAGATTAGGAATCCTCAGCACTATCTGATTAAACGCTGCGGTACCGTTCAGGGTTAAAATCCCAAAAAAGTACAGCAGTGAAGCCATAAAGGCGTCATCTTTACGCGCACTGAGCATATCGGCTAGCCCAAACCGTCGGGCTAAACGCGGGATCACGACACCCTCTGGGGTACTTAAGGCATGGGTGAGTAAGGCTTCGCCATTGGGCAGTCCGGCGATATACCGCAGCTTGGCGCGATCCATCGCCAAATTATCATCGAGCATTTCTTGAGGATAGCGCTGACGAGTGTGCAGGTGTTTAAAAAAATAGAGACTTAATGTGGGGTTGTAGATCCGCGCACTCTCCTGACTGGCCTGCTCATCAAAACAGTAGCCGTTATAAAACGTGCGCATGGTCTTTAAGGCTTCCTCTACCGACCACGGCACACCCTCAGCGGCAAGCTGCGTCAATACAGCATGGACTTCCTCTTCGGTAAACCCACAGAGATCATTGAATTCTGAATACAGATAGATATTCTCACCGACGTTATAGCCGCTGGTAATATCGCCGAGCACAATCGGCGAGACGCCGGTGATAAACACCCGATCAATCCCTTTACCGCTGGCACCCGCCTTGACGGCTTTGAACACGGTTTTGAGCAGACCTTCCCCGTACAGCAACGCCTCATAGTGGTCTTTACGCCCGCCGTGCATCAGCACTTCATTGGCGAAATTGTCGTATTCGTCGATCAGGAGATAGATTGTATGCCCCGAAGCGCGGGTGGCAAGGAGCACCGACTCCAGCGAGGATATGGCATTGCTTGGGTGCAAGCGGATAGCATGGGTTAAATACGCGGCATACTCATCACCAAAAGCCTTCATGCGGTCGTTTAAATGTTGATGCACGGCGGCTTCAATATCGCCAATCTCGCCTTGAGCTTTGATCAGGGAGAAATCCCAACGCAGAATCAAATACTGATTATGCAGCGGCGTGGGATTCTGCCCAATGGCTAAGCCACCAAACAACTCAGCAAACTGATCAGCACGGTGAATATCGTAATAGTGATCCAGCATCGACAGCAGCAGGGATTTACCAAAGCGCCGAGGACGGATGAACACCAGTTGATCGCCGCTGGCTTCCAGCAGTGGAATGCGGTCGGTGCGGTCTTGGTAGAACTGCCCGCTGCGGATGATTTTGGCGAAATCACTAATGCCGTAAGGAAAGTGCATGGCGCTGACCTATTGAAGTGAACCCAGTCTCAGTATAAAACGCTTGGATAGCTATTGTCCGTACCGAAACGCCAGAGCCGCTAGGGGTAACAGCACTACCACCAACCAAGGGCCACGATCCTTCCAGCGCAGTGCGGTGCGGTCATCCGCCGTGCCATCCCCGCCGCTGGGGGTGGCCGCTAGCAGGGCTTGAACATCAGCGTTGTCATGGCGCAAAGGCGCATAAACGCCACCACCGGCCTGGGCAATAGCCTGTAGGCCGGATGGGTCAACAGAACCACTCACCGCCAGCACGGAAACGCGGTGACCTTGGCGGGACAGTTCATGGGCGGTAGTCGTTGCGGCAGGTGAACCGCGATCGCTGATGACAATAATATGCCCGGCGTTAATCCCTGCTTGGCTCAGCAAAGTGTGCGCCTGGCGCAGCCCCTGTTCGGGTCGATGACCCAAGGCAGGCATTAAGTCCGGCTCTAGCACGGGTAAGAGTTGGCGAATAGTCGCGCTGTCATACGTTAACGGCACCACGCTGAACGCCGCATCGGTGTAGACCACCAGTGCTGCTTGTTGCCCACTTGCCGCCAGTAAATCGCTGATTTTATCTTTAGCGCGTTGCAGCCGTGTCGGTTGTTGATCCGTGGCCTGCATAGAGTCATCCAAAGACAGCACCAGTACCTGCGCTGCTGGCGGAGTGTACAGGGTATGCGGATACTGTTCCCAACTCGGACCGCTGAGTGCCAGTATGGCCAGCAGTCCACTACTGCCCAGCAGCCACAAACCGCTACGCTGGTGATGGGACGTGCCCGGCAGCAGCAAATGCGGTAGCAAATGCGCATCGCAGGCTTGTGGCCAGTCCGATCCGCGCGCTTGCCAGCGAGCATATCCCACCAACAGCACTGCCCACGGCAACAGGGCCAGCAGCCATAGCGGGCGTAGAAAGTGGAAATCAGTCAGGATGGCGAGCATGGTTTAACCCGGCGATGGGTTGAGCTTACGAGAGGTCTGGGTGGTGCTCAGCGTTCAAGTGAGGGACAATTAATCCGGTAAGGTGTTAATCCGGCGCACACTCTGGTGGACAAAACGCATTTTTTCCAGTACGGCAGGCACGAGCACAAACGGATACAAATCATGTTGTCCCATACTGCGACTTAAACTGTTCATGGCGTAGGTGAGGGGCAGCCAAGCCGCCACGAGCGACTCTAAGCGGGTTTGCTCATAGGGATCAAAATCCAAGCGCGTGTACAGGCTGGCATCATTGCCAAAGCGTGGCCAAATTTGCATACCAAAGGCATTGGCGGTTTCTAGGGTGTCAATGATGTGCAGATAATGGGTCCAGGTCTCAGCCCAATCCTCCCAAGGGTGAGTGCTGGCATAGGCGCTAATAAAGCGGTCACGCCAATCAGAGGGCGGCCCTTGGGTGTAGTGTCGGTCTAAGGCTTGGTTATAGTCGAGCTGTTCATGACCAAAGTGCTGGCGAAACTGGGCTAACCACTCGCCATCGCGAGCTAACCATTCCCAGTAATAATGCCCGCTTTCATGGCGAAAATGTCCAAGTAAAGTACGGTAAGGCTCAGCCATGGTCAGACGCTGGCGTTCGCGCTCAACATCGTCGGCCTCCGCGACATTAATAGTGATCAAGCCTTGAGCATGACCGGTCATGACCTGCGCCGATTCGCGAAACGCTCCCCCATCATTGGCTAAGAAGTCAAAAATCAACCCAATATCCGGTTGCTTAAAACGGCTGACCACGGGTAAATTCAGCCGTAACAAGGCGTAGATCAGCCGGTGTTTAGCCCGCTCCAGCTTGTGCCAGTCGTTCAGATGGTGCGGTACACTCAGATCAGGAATCGTGCGATTCAATTGACAGGCCAGACAGAAGGCATCGCCCGAGTCTGCCGGTACCAGCCAGTTACAAACCCCGTACTGGGAATTGGCACAGAAGCGATAATGGGGCTGGGGGGCATTAAACCCATGCCAGTGGTCACCGCCGGCATGACTTAAAGCCAGTAATTCACTGGATTCGGGGTCAAACCCTAGGGTCGATTGACAGCTTTCGCACAGTGTATTCTCGAAGTAAAGCAATTGTTTGCAATTTTGGCATTCAAAGAGTTTCATTCAACACCTGTTTTTCAAAGTCATCACACAGCTTTTCAACCAGATCTTCGGTTTCCTTGAAAAAGTAGTCACCTACCGTCTGCCGATGCAGTGCTTTATAGCGACGATAAATCTTTGCAAAGCTGTCATAAATTTCATTCTCGGAAACGTGTGACTTGATTTTCACGATTAAGCGTTTGCCCTCGTTAGACTCGCACACGAAGCGGAAAAACTCCACAAGTTTAGCTTCAAACTCCCTGATCAGTGTCCCCTTCTTGGCCTCCTGCTCATTACGCGCAGCAATGATGGCCAAAATATCAAACTGCGCACCGTAGCCGGGTGGTACACCCTCGGCAACCTCAGTGGGTTTTTGGGGCTTGGGTTGCGAATCGTAAGCCACCACTTCAACGATGCCAATCTGGTTGTCAAAATACACCTCGATCGGGTCTTTGACCTCATTACTGCGATGTAGCGTGTTATAGAGCGTATTAAATTTCCGCCAGAAGAATAAAAAGCTCGGTTCGCTGTACTTAGCGTCCAACTCAATCACGTATTCAATGCGGTTGAGAATGGTGAAATACTGCGCCGCTTTGGCTTTGGTATCTGCGGTGCGCTGCGGATTGGCGTCGATGTATTTTTTCAGGCTGCTTTCAAAGTCCAAATAGCTTTCTGGTGCGTCGCGCTTGGCGGCGTCCTTGTAAATACCCATGAATACCGCAAAGAATTTGTCGTAGGTATCTGACTTTTTGAGTTCAGTCAGCAAGAGATCCAGCACTTTTTTGTCGCTAAACGGGTCAAAATCGCTCACCACCACATCCGAGAAATGCTCGAAGGCGTCCTTAATGTTGTGCACGTTGACGTTGTTGTAAGAAAAATCAATGATTTTGCAGTCATTTTTGTATTTTGTGGTGCGGTTCACGCGAGAAATGGTTTGGATGGCGCTAATGCCCTTGATTTCTTTGTCTAAAAATAAGGTGTGTAATTTCTTCTCATCAAAGCCGGTCTGCAATTTGGCGACCACAATCATCAAGCCATTTTTCTTGAGTGCGAAACTCTCCAGCACCTTGTCTTCGGTGAGCCCTCCATTGAGTCCGGTGGCGCTTTGTTCATCTTGGTTGCTGGAATATACGATATGGATCGGTGCGTCGGCGTATTTTGCGTATTTGGGTTCTTTCACCAGTTGGTTAACGTATTGTGTCACCGCGCTGTGATAAGCAATGGCGGCTTTGATGGAGTAAACGGCCAGCATCGCTTTACCCGTACCGCGAATCTGCCGGTACACGTCCTTAACCAACAGATCGGCGACATACTGAGCGATGGCATCAATACGTTCACGGTTTTCATAGATCTGCTTTTTTTGGGCATCCTTGTATTCTTGCTCGGTAAACCCTTCGAGCGGATTGCTGGGTAAATCAAACAGCATTTTGGACGCTACAGGCACAATGTTTTTCAGCGGGTTGAGGATGAAGCCATCCTCGATGGCTTCTTTCATGGTGTAGCTGTCAAAGGGTCGCCAGAGTTTCTCGCTTTCGGCATAACCACTGAACTCGCCAAAACGCGCTAGGGTATGGTCATCGGGCGTGGCGGTAAAGCCGATGATCAGGTTCTTCTTGGTGGCTTTTCCGGCATAGGTCGCGCTGTCGAATGGGCTTTGTAGCTCGTCAAAAATGCTCACCATCTCTTCATGCTGGTCGCCACTATTGGAGCGGTGGATCTCGTCAATCAGGAATACAATGCGCATACCCGCCAGTTTTTTCAGCACTTCTGCGTCGAGCATGTCGCGCACTGCGCCAAATTTCTGCAAATTGACAATCACCAAGCGGGTGTCCGATGCCAGCGCTTCCTGAAAGGTCTTTTTATTGGTGGCTTCCATCACCATGCGTTTGTCGATGTTCATGTTCAGCATGAGCGAATCAATTTGGCTGCGCAGCTGCAGGCGGTCTACGACAATCATAATTTTGTCGTACACATACTGCGGTTTGCCGTTGGCATCGGGGCGGCGCAAGTCTTTGAGCTGCAAGGCTGACCAGCCTATGATGTTGGATTTACCAAATCCAGCGGCGTATTGCATCAGCAGGGAATAGACATTTTTATTATTGGAGTAGGCTCTGCGCTTTGCCAGCAGCTCTTTTTTCTTGGCCTCAGACACACCCATCAACTGCTTTTCTAATAGTTTTTCAAAATAGTCAGGTTCTTGTTCGTGCGCTAAAAATTCATCTATTTTAGCCATGATCTTATCGGTGCCGAATTTCTGTTTCGGGCGCGGTGAAATTAAGTGGCCTGGTTCGTTTTTAACGTCTTTGACGCCTTTGTGGATATACACATCCCGTTGGATAAAGTTGTAATACAGGATTTCTTTTTCAATCATCAATGTGCTGTATAAGGCGGTAAACAGCTCTTTGAGTTTGTCTTTTTTGTCGGCCTCGGGTTTGAGCAAGGGGTAGAGCTTGAAAACGCGGTGGACTTTTTTCTCTAGGTCTTCGCGGTCGAATTTGCCTTCGCGGCAGGTGGCCAGACATTCGTCAAAGTAATCGGCAATGGTGCGGATGACATAGGTTTCGCCAATGTCGGTGGTGCTGATGTGAATGGCGCTCTCGAAGATTTTGAGGAAGTCTTTGCGCAGGTTGTGTTTTTCTTTGTCGCTCAGCAGGGTATTGCTGTCGATGTGCTGGTGATACGCCTTAACCGCTGCAAAGTAGTCTTTCAGCACTTTGCCGCGCCCGTTCTTGTAAGCCGTCTGGCTGGTGTAGTTGCTTTTTAATTCGCTGTAGCCGAGGTAAATGCCGTTTACAAACATCACCAGATCGGGGCGAAAGGAAAAAATCTGAGTGCCTTGGTAGTTGAACTTATACGGCAGTTCTTGCACCACTGAAAAAATATTTTCCTCAAACAGGTCATTGCCGTGGATCACGCTGTCACTGGTGTAAAACAGATGCAGTTTAATA
>PWUP01000026.1 GCA_003562535.1 Gammaproteobacteria bacterium
ATTCAGGAGAGCCGGTATGCGGATCAAAAGCGCGGTGCAATAATTTATCCGGTGCCGCCAGCGGTGCAGAAGCCTGGTGCAATTGCAAACCACCGGCGCGGCGAGCGGCAATATAACCGACGAATTTAGGACTGCCGAAGATCAAAAACAACGGCACGGTAATATACGGCAAAAACACCAGCGATAGCAGCCAGGCAATCGTACCCTGCGAGGTGCGGCCATACATCAGCACATGAAAACCCGCCAGCAACCCCATCAGATGCATGCCGGTAATGGCAAAGGCGAGTACATGTTCGGTTAAAAATTGCAGCATGGTGTCGAGCTAAACCTTGAGTAGGTCAAACCATGCGTCATTCTAGCCGGTTTTGCTGCCTAATTTGGCGATTATTGGAATAATTTAACGTTGCAGTGCGCATATAGCCGTTCGCCCTGATCACCGGACCCTTGATCATCGTTCAGTCCCCCGCATGATCCGAGGTCAATTTCAAGGCTTGGCGTTGGGCGACCAAAAGTTGAGCCACGCCGGTTCGCCCTAATTCCAGCAAGGTGAGTAATTCCTCATGGCGAAAGGCATGACCTTCAGCGGTGCCTTGGAGTTCGACGTAGGCGCCAGCATCGTTGATCACCAGATTCATATCGGTTTCGGCTTCTGAGTCCTCGGCATAGTCCAGATCAAGCACCGCTTGACCGCGATAAATGCCGACAGAAATCGCTGCGATTTGCCCATGCAGAGGATTTTTTTTGATCTTTTTGTGTTTAATCAATGTCCGCACGGCTTCGGCCAAGGCGACAAACCCCCCGGTAATGGCGGCGGTGCGGGTGCCGCCATCCGCTTGCATAACATCACAATCCAGGGTAATGGTGCGCTCACCCAAGGCCGCCAGATCCACGACTGAGCGCAGCGATCGCCCGATTAAGCGTTGAATTTCTAGGGTGCGCCCGCCCTGCTTGCCACGGCTGGCTTCACGCGGACTGCGGGTATGGGTGGCTCGGGGCAACATGCCGTATTCGGCGGTTACCCAACCTTGTTTGCTGCCTTTGAGAAAGGGAGGTACCCGTTCCTCAACGCTGGCGGTACACAGCACTCGCGTATCACCAAAGGCCACCAGCACAGAACCTTCAGCATGTTTGGTGTAAGCGGTCATCATTTGGACAGGGCGCAGTTGATCACAAGCGCGGCCACTTGGGCGCATACCGTTTCCTTCGCATCGTTGGTTAACAAGGCAGGCAGTATAGCAAACACCGTGGCTTGGGGGGCCATGACTTTCGCCACCAGAGTGATCGGTATACCATGCAGTTTTACTGCCAATGAGTGATCTGACGATGTTGAGCATGACGGCCTTTGCCCGCAGTGAGCGGCTCACCGAATGGGGTACGTTAAGCTGGGAGTTGCGCTCGGTAAATCACCGCTATCTTGAACCCTCATTGCGCCTGCCCGAGGCGTTGCGGGTGCTTGAACCCAAGGTACGCGAACGCTTAAGCGCTCGTCTGGATCGGGGTAAACTGGACGGCACACTCAAATTTCACGCCGGTGAGCGTGCCGTAACCACAGTGAGTTTGAATCGCCCCTTGGCTGAACGGCTACTGGCTGTGGCTCAGGAGCTGCAATCCTTGACCCCCCAATCTACCCCGGTGCCTCTGGCGGATATTTTGCGCTGGCCGGGCGTGGTCAGCGAACCGGAGCCGGACACTGGCCCGCTATTGGCCGAAGCCTTAGCCGGATTAGATACCGCTTTAGATGATTTAATCGCTACTCGTCAGCGCGAAGGCCAGCGCATCCAGCAGTTGCTTGAACAACGCTGTACAACCATGGCCGATATCGTGGCGCAGATACGGCAGCGGCGTCCTGAAGTTTTGGCCTACCAGCGTGAAAAACTATTGACTCGTTTAGCCGATCTCAAGGTTGAAGCCGAGCCGAGCCGTTTAGAGCAAGAACTGGCCTTGGCTGCACAGCGGTTAGACGTTGATGAGGAGTTGGATCGGCTGGATGGGCATCTCAATGAAGTTCTAGCGGTCTTGCAGCGCCGCGAACCGATTGGGCGGCGCTTGGATTTTCTGATGCAGGAGTTAAACCGCGAAGCCAATACCTTAGCGTCTAAGTCAGCCGATGCCGATACCACTCGCGCTGCGGTTGATCTCAAAGTGTTGATTGAACAAATGCGCGAGCAGGTGCAAAATATTGAGTAATCCCAAGGCGCTTAGCGAATCCCCACAACCGTCTCCGCAATCAGATTATCCACCACCGCAGTCAGGGCTTCTTGGCGTGACGCCCCTTGGCTGAGAGCCTGATTGTAGGTGCGGACTTGCCGATGGGCGCTAGTGCCCCGTTGCAAAATAGTGCGGGCATGCTCCAGCTCTTTGACACAACCAAAAAATTCGGCATCTTCACGCAGAAATCCGAGAATTTCTTCTAACAAATCAGGGTACGCTACAACCTGACCTAAACCAAAATCCACCAAGCCTTCATCAAAACCATAGCGCTGGGCGCGCCAACGGTTTTCATTGACCAGCATGCGCGCGTAGGTGCGCCAGCGCTGATTATTGCGCCGTAAGCGGTAGAGCATACGCAAGACACAACGGTACATCGCGGCAATGCACAGCGTATCGTCCATATAGGTGCAGACATCGGCGATACGCATTTCTAGGGTGGGATAACGCACTGAGGGACGCACATCCCACCAGATTTTGCTGGCATCTTCCAGCAAACCGGCATCTACCAAAACCTGGACATGGCGTTCGTATTCACCGTGTGAGTCAAAATAATCGGGCAATCCGGTGCGGGGCAGTTCATTAAACACGCACAAACGATACGACTTCAGGCCGAGATTTTCCCCACCCCAGAACGGTGATGAGGTGCTCAGTGCGAGTAAATGCGGTAGAAAATACACCACCTGATTCATCAAATCGACGCGCAGATTTTCATCCTCAATTGCCACATGAACGTGCATACCGCAGATCAATAATCGCCGCACGACCCCCTGTAAATCTTGAGCCAGCATTGAGTAGCGATCTTTTTCAGTATGCCGCTGCGCCCGCCAGTCAGTGAAGGGGTGGGTCGATGCAGCAATGGGGGCTAAACCATGCCCACTGGCTACATCAGCAACCGTGGCGCGTAATTGCGCTAAATCCGCACGGGCACCACTGAGGGTATTGTGTACATCGGTGCCGATTTCAATCTGTGAACGCAGAAACTCAGGGCTGAAACGCCCGGCTAGGCGTGCTTCGCATTCTTCCAGCATGGTTTGCGGTTGCTCGGCCAAAGCCCGCGTTTCGCATGAAACCAATAAGTATTCTTCTTCAATACCGACCGTAAAGCTCGGCTCTTTATATGTACCGATCGCAGCCATCTCAGTAATGCTCCACCTGGTGCACACTTGCGTTAGATAATACCGCTTCTAGGGCATCGCCGATAATCACCGCCCAGTGAGCCTGACCGTCTGGATCGGCAATCAAATCTTGGCGGATTTCTAAGGCAACATGGGGAAGTCCGGCAGCCCCAGCATGACGATCCACCGTGAAGCCGATCTCACGCCCTGAGTACGGCTCATTATCGCCAATGACTAAATCCGGATGGCGGTCGTGCAACCAACGCAACAGGGGTTGGGCGATACGCGGGTCATGATTCCAGAGCACACCGACATGCCAAGGCCGGTTCAATCCACTAAAGCAGGGTGTAAAACTGTGCAGAGAAATTACCGCCGGTGCTGGCCCATGACGCCATAATTGTGCGAGGGTTTGCGTGACCGCATGGTGATAAGGCCAGAAGAACGCCTCTAAACGGAATGCCGCCTCTTGATCGCTAATGGCTTGATTGCCCGGAATGATAACCCCATCACTGATTGGAATAATGGAGGTAGGATCTCCAGGCTGGCGGTTGCAATCGATCAGCAGACGTGAATACCCCGACAATACTGCTGGACAGTTAAACCGCTGGGCGAGCAACCGGGTTAGGGCCTCTGTACCAATATCGTAGGCAATATGCTGTTGTAGAGCCGAATCTGGCAGTCCAAGCTGGGCGTATTCGCTGGGCATGCGTGGCGTAGCGTGATCGCACAACAACAACACTGGGGTGCGCCCCTCAGCGTTAATGACTTCATAGGGCGTATCAAGGGTTATTTGCGGTTTCATCGGGTTGCGCGAGAAACCCCGCCCTGTGGAGAGAAAGTAAGCGGCAATAACATTTCGGTGTTGGCGTCCGGTTAGCGGTGAATAAGGCACCCCTGACTTTAGCAGGGACAGCAGTTAATATTATACTTACATCGAACGGTTAATTACAGGCTCAGTTGTGCTCAACGTCTGGTTAGGATGGCGCAAACCTGCGATTCTTGATTTCTGGTTAAGTGGCGATTAACCTGCTACAGTCGTTAGTCTTAATCTAAGGGTTGGTAAAAGGGTGGAAATGGATCGTCAGAAATTACGGGTTGGGGTGTTGTTTGGAGGGCGCTCCTGCGAACACCAAGTGTCGTTAATGTCCGCACGTTCCGTGATGGATGCTATCGATCAGCACCGCTTTGAAATTGTGCCGATTGGTATCACCCAAGACGGTCATTGGGTGCATGTGGCCGATACCACGGGTCTCACCGATGACCAGCCCCTATCCGCCCAAGCAGGTCAGGCTGTCAGCCTATCACCGGAACCGGGCGTGCAGGGTGTGCGGCTGATCTCCACGGATACCCTCATCCCGCTGGATGTGGTCTTTCCACTGATTCATGGCACTTATGGCGAAGACGGTACGTTGCAAGGACTGCTAGAACTGGCCGATATCCCTTACGTCGGCGCCGGTGTGCTCGGGTCGGCTGTGGGTATGGACAAAGCTATGATGAAAGCATTATTTGCCCACGCGGGTCTCCCCCAAGCGCCCTATCGAGTGGTTTTGCGCCGTGATTGGCAAAACAACCCACACGCAGTGCAAACGCTGTGCGAACAGGCGTTGAACTATCCGCTGTTTATCAAACCCGCCAATCTCGGCTCCAGTGTCGGTATCAGCAAGGTTAACAGGGGCGATGAGTTTACGGCGGCCATGGATCAGGCCGCCCAGTATGATCGCAAGCTGATTGTAGAGCAAAGCATCGAGAATGCGCACGAAATAGAGATTTCAGTGCTGGGCAATGATCAACCCCAAGTCTCGGTTCCTGGTGAGATCATCCCATGCCATGCCTTTTACGACTATGCGGCGAAATATCTGGCCGGAGAATCTAAGCTACTGATACCTGCACCGTTACCCGAATCAGTGATCTCTCGCTTACAAGATCATGCGCTGCGTGCCTTTCAAGCCCTTGATGGTGCCGGTTTAGCTCGGATTGATTGTTTAGTTACACGGTCAGAGCATGAAATTTTTCTCATTGAAGCCAATACCTTGCCTGGATTTACCGCCATCAGCATGTACCCTAAGCTGTGGGCAGCATCTGGTTTGGCTTATACGCCCTTGATTGAACGCCTGATCGAGTTGGCCTTAGAACGCCACCAAGAAAAACAGCACAATCAGACTCGGTTTTTACCATGAGCACTCCGACCTCTACGGGGTATTTATATGTGATATCGGCACCCTCCGGCGCGGGCAAGACCAGCTTAGTCCAGCGGTTATTAGCGGAGCTGCCACAGGTCAGCGTATCCGTTTCGCATACGACGCGCTCACCGCGACCGGGCGAAGTTGACGGTAAAGACTATCATTTTGTCGATCACGCCCAGTTTGAACAACGCATAGCCGCAGGCGAATTCCTCGAATACGCTCAGGTCTTTGACCATTATTACGGTACCAGCCGTACCACAGTGAGTGCGCATCTTGACCGGGGGGATGATGTAATTCTGGAAATCGATTGGCAGGGTGCTCGTCAAGTCCGCAGCCAGTTTTCTGGCGTTCAAGGGGTATTTATTCTCCCCCCCAGCTTAGCGGCATTGGATCAACGCTTGCGCAGCCGTGGCCAAGACACACCCGAGGTGATCGAACAGCGAATGCGCCAAGCTCTAGCGGAGATGAGTCACTATGATGAGTTTGATTATTTAATTATTAACGATGACTTTAATACCAGTCTTGCTGCCTTACGCAGCGTGTTTATCGCCAACCGTCAACGTTTAGTCGCCCAGCGCCACCGGTACAGTGATTTGCTCGTGCAACTGTTGTCTTAATGAGTCAGGTGGATTACATTGGTGGATTGACTCACTGGCAAAGCACGACTCATCATGGCACGAATTACTGTAGAAGACTGTTTAAGAAACTTAGATAACCGATTTAATTTAGTCCTGCTGGCTTCCCGCAGGGCTCGCCAATTGGCGAGTGGACACGAACCCCAAGTACCTTGGGAAAATGATAAACCAACGGTTGTCGCCCTGCGCGAGATTGCCGCCGGAGCCGTTAATCTTGACACCTTGCGCAATACCAAAGAGCCTCGCCGCGCTAAATCCACTACCCCTAGTCCTGACGCCTTGGTACCCTCCGATGTCCCAATGCGTCTGGATGATTAACCGCAG
>PWUP01000144.1 GCA_003562535.1 Gammaproteobacteria bacterium
CGCCGCGACCGTGTGATCGACTATGTAGCCCAGCGTTATGGGCGTGAGCGAGTGGCGCAAATCGCCACTCATGGCACCATGGCTGCCAAGGCGGTGGTGCGCGATGTGGGGCGGGTGCTCGGTCATCCTTATCCCTTTGTGGATCGGATTGCCAAATTAATCCCGTTTAAGCCGGGTGTGGCGATTTCCTTGGAGCAGGCGCTGGAGCAAGAAGATGAGCTACAGCGTTTATATCAAGACGACGAAGAAGTTCGTTATTTAATTGATCTAGCAAAAAAACTCGAAGGTTTAGCCCGTTCAGTGGGTAAACACGCGGGGGGGGTGGTCATCGCCCCCGCAGAGTTGACCGATTTCTCGCCTCTGTACTGTGAGCCGGATTCTGACTCTACTATCACTCAGTTTGATAAAGACGATGTCGAGGCCATCGGTTTGGTCAAATTCGATTTTCTGGGTCTGCGTACCCTGACCATCATCGACTGGGCGCTGGAGGCCATTAACGCTCAGCGGTCTACAAGCCAGCAGCCCCCCCTGGATATTAACCGCATTGCACTGACCGATGAGCCGACTTTTGCTCTGCTCAAGCGTTGTCAGACCACAGCGATATTTCAGTTGGAATCGCGCGGTATGAAGGAGCTCATCCGGCGGCTGCAACCGGATCGTTTTGAGGACATCATCGCCTTAGTGGCGCTGTTCCGACCTGGACCTTTGCAGTCGGGTATGGTGGATGATTTCATCGACCGTAAACACGGTCGTGCTCAAGTTGAATATCCGCACCCCGAACTGGAGCCGATTTTAGAACCCACCTATGGGGTGATTCTGTATCAGGAGCAGGTGATGCAGATCGCGCAAGTATTGGCCGGTTATTCATTGGGTGCGGCGGATTTACTGCGCCGCGCCATGGGTAAGAAAAAGCCCGAGGAAATGGCCAAGCAGCGGTCTATTTTTGTTCAAGGAGCAACGGCACGCGGTGTGGATGCCGATCTGGCGACCTTTATTTTTGATTTGATGGAAAAATTTGCCGGTTATGGCTTTAACCGCTCGCACTCTGCCGCTTATGCCTTATTGTCCTATCAGACCGCCTGGTTAAAAGCCCATTATCCTGCGGCATTTATGGCGGCAGTGCTGTCTTCGGATATGGACACTACCGACAAAGTGGTGATCTCGGTTGATGAGTGCCGCAGCATGGGCCTATCCTTGCAGCCCCCTTCGATCAATCACTCCGCGTATCGGTTTACTGCCGACGCTGAGCGCAGCATCCGCTACGGCTTGGGGGCGATCAAAGGGGTAGGTGAGAGTGCGATTGAGCATATTCTCTCGGTGCGTGACCAGTCGGGTACTTTCCAAGATGTACTGGACTTATGTCGGCGCGTGGATCTGCGCCGCATTAATCGACGGGTGCTCGAAGCATTGATCCGGTCTGGTGCCTGTGATGAGCTGGGCCGCAGTCGTGCGGTATTAATGGCGCAACTGCCCGAAGCGCTGGCGCTGGCTGAACAAGCTGCCCGCAGTGTGGATCAACTGGATATTTTTGGCGTTTCTGCTGAGCCTTTGACGCTTAGCCCTGTTGAGGTGTCGGAATGGGACGATACCACCCGTCTGAGTGCGGAAAAACAGACCCTGGGGCTGTATTTAAGCGGTCATCCCTTGGATGCCTACCGCGATGAACTGCAACGGTTTACCACAGGCTCTCTGGCCGAATTACTGAAAATGCAGCAGCGCAGTGAACGTCAGGTCGTCACCGCCGGATTGGTGCTCGACGTCCGGGTGCGGCAGATGCAGCGCGGTGGACGGACGGCCTTTATCACGGTAGGTGATGATAACGTGCGTATGGACGTGCGGGTATCCGGTGAGCTCTATGAACAGATTAAACCGCTGCTCAAAGGCGAAGCGCCGATCTTAGTGATTAAGGGTAAGCTCAGTTATGATGATTTCACCCAAAGCCAGCGGCTCACAGCAGAACAGATTCACGACATCAATACGGCACGGGAGCACCGTGCTCAGCGACTCCGGCTGTGTTTAGAAGCCAGCCAATTCACCAACGGTTTGCTGGCGGAACTGAGTGCAGTGCTACAGCCCCATCGTCCGGGGCCATGTCCGGTGTACATCGATTACCGCCGCCCCGGTGCCCAAGCAGAATTTATGCTAGACGACGCTTGGCGTATTCGGCCAAGCGATGCCTTATTGAGCCAACTGCGGCAATGCTTAGGTACTGAGCATGTGCGCGTGGATTACCGTCAATGAGTTGTACCGTCACATCATGGCCATTGCCCGCAGCGTTAGCCATTGCTTAACCGATGTGTACTACCGAGTTATCCTCGCCGAATGCACCGGTACAACGGTGTTGATTCTCTGGGTCAGTCCACCAATGGCTGTCCACGACGAAGCGGTATTCGTAGCGTCCGGGTTTCAGCCGCACACTTTTCTTGTGCAAGCCATTTTTGTACTTACGCAGTTTATGCGTATTCGTTTCCCAGTTATTGAAATCACCCGCCACATAAACCTCGGTGGCTTCTGGAGCCATCAGAGAAAATACATGACTGGTGGCCGCCGGAGTCGCTGTTTTTTTGCGGGTGACGGTTTGACCGTTTCGGGTTGTCGCTTTGGCCGTAGCCGAGGTTTTGCCTGCCATACCCATTACTCTCCTAAGTCGCTATGGTTAATCGTTTAGTTTAGTGGTCTACCGTTGCAACCGATCATTTTACCCTTAATGTATTACATCACTGAGTAAGGACGTAAGGCCACAACGCTGTTGATCAACGCATAGCACAGGCAATGATTGACTGCTTAAGCAAGCCGTTTGTGCCGTTCATGAATCAAAGTCAATAAAGCCGGCAGCAACAATAAGTCTAACACCAGCGCTGAAAATAGACCCAGGGCGGTCAGTAAACCGAATTCAATTGTTGGGATAAACGGCGATAACCCCAGTAGCATAAATTGAGTGCATAACAGTAGAGTAGTCGCCACAATGGCCCGACCTTCGGTATGATACGTGCGTACTAGGGCGCTGACATGGGACGCGCCCAAGTGTCGCCGCCGCCAATAGCCGTTAAGCAGATGAATCGTATCATCAACCGCAATCCCCACCGTGACACTGGCAATCATGGCCGTGGCCATATCCAGCCACACTCCCAACAGTCCCATAGTGGCGAACACCACCACCACGGGTGCTAAATTCGGAATCATGCTTAACCCGGCTCGTGCCACCGAGCGCCAGGTCAGCCACATCAGCAGGGCGATCAGCACTACGGCGGACAGCAGACTGCGGATTTGACCTTGGATCATAAGCTGTTCTTGGTCAGCGAATAACCGCCCATACCCCGCAATGGTGACGGCCATATCCGCCACCGGTTGCTGGACGGTGTGCGCCTCAATGGCGTCCATCACTTGATTAATCGCCCGCGCTCCGTGAATATTCAAGTTCAACATGATGCGGGTACGATCAAATTCACGATTGACCAATTCACGCAGCTCCTCACCGTCATAGAGCAGCAGATATTGAGCAATCAGCGGCCCGCTATCGGGAATGCGTCGGAACTCGGGCTGTTCTTCATTAAATGCCCAATGCATTTCTTCGATTAAATCGGCCATTGACATGGCGCGGTCAATCTCTGGACGGGCTTCCAGCCAATCAGTCAAGTCGCGGATGGCCTGTAAACGCACAGGGTCGATTAAACTGTCGCGCCCCTCAGCGTCGAGCACTATACTCAGGGTTGTGACGCCGGTTAATTGCTCATGGATGCGTTCGGTAGCCAGGGTGAGTGGGTGGCTGTCTTTGAAAAATTCAAAGATGTCCGTCTCAGTTTTGACCTTAATAATCTGCGGCACTAACAACCCAAACAGCATGATACTGATACCCACCACCCAAGCCGCACGACGTATGCCCAAGGCACTCAGACCACTGATTACCCATTGTAAACGGCCAATACCTTGGCGACGATTAGGCCAGGCACCTCGATCCCAGCGCACAAATACAGTCGGTAGCAGCCCAATGGTCACGATAAACAAGGTGCATACCCCGACAGCCGCTACCCAACCGAATGTCGCCACCGGTTGAATGGGACTAAAGCTCAGCGAGGCCAGACCGACACTGGTGGTCACTGCGGTGAAAAACGCGGGGCGTGCCACCCAGTCCAGTGCATGTTGCACCCGCTCACGCCCGCTCAGACCGAGCCGTGCTCCGTGGCTGAGGGCATTAAACCAATGGATCAATAAAGCAATGCTCAGAGCCGATAATAAGGGCGGCAGAATGGCCGAGATCAAGGTGTACGGTTTGCCCGTAATGATTAACAGCCCTACACTGACATTAATCGTCGCGCCGATAACCACCGCCGCCGCTGCCAGCACCAACCAGCGGCGGAACAACCACCACAGTAACAGCATGCCAATCGCTAAGGTGCCGGGAATAAACACTAGGCTGTCACGCATCATCGCCCGCACTTGGGCGACATCAAGCGGCAGTTGGCCGCTGATCGCCGTTAAGTGCGGTTCGAGACCGGCATCGGCAATCGCAGTTCGTACAGTGCGCTCCAGAGCCAGCCGCTGCACACTATTGTCCATTGCCACAGGACGCACGGCCAGCGCGACAGCATCGCCGTCTTGCGATACCAGCAATCCTGGCGCAAAGCGGTCACTCAACACCCGCTTGCGCCGCTGTTCCAGATCCAACTCGGCGGCTAGCGTCGCATTGAGCAGTGCCTCGACGCTGAAGCCATCCGCCGTACCGCGAATGGTGTCGAAAGTCGGTAGACTCAGAACCCGATCCACTTGGGGGGCAAGAGCGAGCCGTTGAGCCAGTTGTTCGAGCCGTTGCAAGAAGGGAAGCTCAAGCACTCCTGCACCTTCAAATAAGGCAATCAGTACTTCATCGGAGGGAAATTCCTCCCGTAATGCCAGCTCGAAGGTGACGGCAGGCGCATGGTGGGGAAAATAGATTTCAGGTGAATTATTAATAGTGAGCTTTGGTAACAGCCCTGCAGGGAGCAATACTAGGCTAAGCAGTATGCCCAGCGCCAGCCAATGCGGCAGGCGCAAGGATAGGTGGGATATTGGCATCAGGCTTAGGGTCGGTACGGCTGTTCTCTCGCCGGATCTGTCAGCGCCTGCTGACTGAATAGCGCGTCGGGCAGCCCTTGGTCATAACGGATGCGTTCCACGGTCATCCGAGTTTGGTGGCCGCTGTTGAGATCGGTCATGGTACTGTCCATAACCGTCCAATAGCCTTGAATCGGCTCAATGCGGTGAACCTCTAGACGTTTACTGGGTTCAGTATCACCGGGTGAGAAAAAGTCAATGCGCAGCGGGATCAGGGTCTCCGGGTGAATCCAACTCAGGCGTTTACTATAGACTGAGTTATTGGGATCAGTCGGAATACTTTCCAAGCGTTCGACCGCAACATCATGCAAGGTGTCCATACCCAAATGCCGGTGTTGATCCTGATCGACTTTACGATCTTGTAAATCTTCATAGAATAAGTCCGAACCGACAAAGCGTCCGCCTTTACGGTCTGCCGCAATGCGCCGCGCTCGGTCCAAAGCAGGCAGATACACCCATTGATCCGTAGAGCCATCCGGATAATCGCGGGTCAGCAGGCCGGTGTTTTCAATATCGGCTGGGGACACAAAGCGAATCAGGGTATACATTTCTCCGACCGCCGCTTCACGTCTAAACGTATAGAGCTGGCGTTGCCGAGGTGAGCGCCCAGGTTCAATCAGGGTCATGGTGCCGTAGGTCACCTGATCGGTGCCGTCAGGACGGTCATACACGCGCTGAGCCAGTTCGGTGCCGCGTTGGACATCCGCCAGCCCCAAGCGGGGTAAACACAGACCAGCCGCCAATAGAATGAGTATCAGACCCAGCAGTAGGCGACTGGAGCGTTGCGGGAAACGGTTGCAAATAGGGGCGTCATAGCGTGCGTTCATGGGTAATGGACTTTCAAGTTTAGATATTAAAGATTAGCAGCCCTCTGACCATGTTCGCAACCAAGTACTGACGAACCATTGTCTTGGTTGGAATCGCGCCAACCCCTAGCGAATGGATCGCCACTCACGCCGCGCCCCGATTTCGGCGGCGCACATATTGCCATGACGTTATCGTTTCGCTATGCGTTGGCTGCACACCTACGTCAATCAAAAATATCGAGAGACGCCTCCGAAAGGCAAGCTCGTCATCCAATGTGACGAGCTATGGTCTTTTGTGGGAAACAAAGATAATAAATAATGGGTTTGGTTAGCCATCGATCAAGGGACGGGTGAAATTGTTGGTGCTAATTGCCAGCCGAGTTCAGCCATCCGACGGGGATGTCGGCTCTTGGGAGCGCCAACGTCCTCGTTGGCTTTCTTTTACTGCCGACGGGGACGTCGGCGTTCCTTGATTGCCGACGGGGACGTCGGCGTTCCTTGATTGCCGACGGGGACGTCGGCGTTCCTTGATTGCCGACGGGGACGTCGGCGTTCCTTGGAGGTAG
>PWUP01000005.1 GCA_003562535.1 Gammaproteobacteria bacterium
CCCGCCTGTCGGCGCGCAGCGGGGATTCGCTGTACCAGGACCTGCTGGACACCCAGTTCTGGGGTCGCATCGAGGCCGGCACCTACGGGCCCGACCAGGATTGGGGCATTGAAGACTACGTTGCCGCCGAAATCGCTCGCCGCGCCCAGGGCGGCATTACCGCCGTGGCCGCTGGGGAGTTTGACGATACGAGCAGTAGCCTTCTCTTTAACAGTCCATGCAATCCGGCAGATCCTAGGCCGTATTTTGTGCACCCTAATAGAGATGGTAATGATCACTATTCGCTTCCTGGCTGGGATATAAGTGGATCCGAATTTTTTGATGATTATTCAGAATCCTATGTTTATATTAGAAACTCCGTAGATAATACTTCAGGAGCAGCTCCTCCTAATGGTGGTAATACACTATATTTTGAAAAGGCTACATCTTCATTCTCTAGTACTCCAGCGGTGCACAATCTAACCTTTGATGGCAAATACCGCTATGGCTTTAATGGCAGCCGGCCTCAAATTACCAACACTAATGGAGATGGCCATAGGGAACTGCCGATCAGTAGCAGAGGTGATTTTGGCGATGTTGATGGCTTTGGGTTGCCAACGGACACCTGGACAGAGGAGGGTAGCCGATCTGTCGAGGATGCATCGACGGGAGGAAGGTTGGATATCCTCCGAGACGTTGCAGGCAATAGAGAGATTCAGCGTAATGTTGCATGGATCCGGTTTGATTCAAATATTTCAGCTGGTGAGACGGTTGAAGTGCGTTTGCGGCCCAGGCTTGCACAAGTCGATCAGATCTGGTGGGTGATATCTGAAGATCACGATATAAGCAACTGGGTCGATCCTACCAATGCCAGTATTACACCGGCGGATGATGATTTCGGTACAAACAGATTGCTTGGAAACCCTAGTTCTGTTGACTTTCCGATTGGAGATGCTTCCTTTCAACTTGGTGTAAATAATCCATGGGTTCGAGCGGGTAACTCTAAAATTCAGGGCTATACCGCAGAAGTCACGGTGGGTGAATGCGGTAATGCCTTTGTTATGGGCCATCGTGATCCCTGGGTTGGCTATCGAAAGTACGAAATAGAGTACCGTCAAGGCTCAGGGACTTGGCAATCAATACCTGCGGGAGATTTTAATTCGACAAACCCTTTCCCGCTGCTGTGTGTTCCAGAAGGAGTCGAGTTGGACTTTGGCGATGCACCTGCTGGTTACGGCACGATGCTGGCCGATAACGGCCCGCATCACATCATCCGCGGACCCTGGCTGCCGAATATCGCCAACCCGGTCGGTGAGCCGGGTGTCAACGACACCACCGGCGAGCCAGATGGTCAGCCGGACCCTCAAGCCGGCGCGGATGGCGCCAACGACGGCGTTGAGCTGGCGGATTTCCGTGAGCTGACGGTCGGCGGCGGTGTTGAATGCGATGGCCTGCGACTGGAAAACTCCGGTAGCGAGTTTTTCTATTGCGCGGCCGTTCGCGTGGCCAACCCGACGGACGACCCTGCGCGAGTAGTGGGTTGGGTGGATTTTGCCGGTGACGGCAACTTCTCAGGTGCCATCGACCGGGCTCTGCCCACGCTTCGCATCGGTACTCGCGGTCTGGAGACGTTTGATGACTCCCTGCGTGAGCCTTGCCCGGCGGCGAGCCTTGGTTTGGGTGACAACTTGTCCGACTGGACCATCCCGCCCAACTGCGAAGGCGTGGTGGTGATGGTCTGGCAGTACGGCCCCACCGATACGATCACGGCGGGTGACACCTTTGCCCGCTTCCGGATTTCAACCGATACCCGCGATGATTTTGCCACGGATCCGTCGCCACTGGGTTTCCTGGACGATGGCGAAGTGGAAGACCACTTCATGGAAGCCGGCACCATTCCGGTCAGCATCCACGCGTTCGAGTCGCGCTTTATTCGCGATGGTCTGGAAGTGCGCTGGTCGACGGCCTCCGAGACGCACAACCAGGGCTTTTACCTGTGGGGTGAACGTGGCGATGGCCAGTTCGAGCTGCTGACGCCGGAGATGATTGTGTCGGAGGCGTCGGGCGCGGTGGAGCCGCAGAGCTACCGTGTGGTCATTCCGGGTCTGGCGCGCGGCGACGTGCGTGACCTGATGATCACGGCGGTGGACTACCTGGGCGACGAAGAGCTGTACGGCTACTTCCACGCCGGCCAGGCCTTTGGTGAGTCGAACCCGCCGTCGCTGCTGGACTGGTCGAGCATTCGTGGCGAAGCGGAAGCGCGGATGAACCGCTCGGGCTACCAGGCCCGTGGCGACCTGTTCTGGAACGAGTCGAACCGCCGCGGTCTGGTGGTCTCGGCCGACTTCCTGGTTGAACACGAAGGCCTGCATCGGATCAGCTACGAGTCGCTGCGCGACCTGGGTCTGGACCTGAACGGCGCCGACCCGGCGACGATTGCCCTGACCCTGGACGGCCAACCGGTGGCCCGCTTTGTCGAACTGGCCAACCCGGCCAACCCGGCCGGCAGCCGTGCCCAGGCGCGTGCTGCGCGCTTTGGCCCGGGCAGCTCGATTCTGTTCTGGGGCGAGCGCCCGTCGCTGCCGGCGGCCAAGTACATTGACCACAACGTTTACCGCGTGTCGGTGGACCGTGATCAGGCCGTGCCGGTGAGCTGGCTGGGTGGCGTGGCCAACGCGCCAAGCGCCCTGGCCTGGTCGAGTGAGCGAGTCGCCGACGACGTGGCCTACCACTTTGGCAACCCGAACGCCGACCCCTGGTACATGCGTCGCCTGCGCAGCTGGGGCTCGCGTGATCGCGAGCACAGCGTCAGCTTCGAGATTGACAGCGCCGAGCACCTTGGTGCCGGTCAGCCGTTGATCACGGTTGAGCTGGGTGGTCTGACCAAGCTGCCGCAAGGCCCCGAACACCGGGCACAGATCCGCCTGAACGACGAGGTGGTTCATGTGGCCAGCTTCCACGGCCAGCGGTCTGAAGTGCTGACCGTACCGGTGTCGCCCGACCAACTGCAGGCCGGCACCAACACCGTGGTGGTGCGTTCGGTAGGCTTTGAGGGCATCAACAGCATCTCGCTGCTGGAGTCGGTCAGCTTGCGCTGGGCGGGCCCGGCCGATGCCGTTGATGGCATTGCCCACTTCCAGCCGCTGCTGGCCGGCCAGCACGATGGCATTGAAGTGGCCGGTGTGGACAGCGTCAACCCGCTGGTCTTTGCCCGCAGTGACGGCGGCCTGGTTCGTCTGAGCCCGCAAGTGCGCCGCGACGGCGTTGTGCTGGCCGCCGTGCCGCGCGATGTCGCGATTGACCAGGTCTGGGTCTCGTCGCTGGACCGTGTACTCGAGCCGACCCCGCTGGGCGGTCTGGATGCCAATGCCGACTGGTCGCACCGCGCCGACCTGTTGATCATTGCCCACCCGGCCTTCCTGCCGGACAGTGGCGATGCCGATCACCCGCTGAACCGCCTGGTGGCCTTGCGCGAGAGCCAGGGCTGGACGGTGGCGGTGGTCAACATTGCCGAGCTTCAGCTTCGCTACTCGGGAGGCATGCCGCTGCCCTCGGCGGTCAACCGTTTCCTTGCCGAGGTTTCCGAGCGAGGCCGGGTCAGTCACGTACTGCTGGTGGGTGGCGACAGCTACGACTACCGCAACGTACTGGGCGGCAACAGCCTGAGCTTTATCCCGACCCACTATGCGCCGACCCAGTTTGTTCGCTTCACGCCCAGCGATGCCTTGTTGGCTGACCTGAACGGCGATGGCCTGTCGGACCTGCCGCTGGGCCGCCTGCCGGTGCGCACGCTGGCCGATCTTCAGGCCTCGGTGGACAAGCTGATGGATTGGGAAGCCAACCAGCGCGGCCAGACCTCGGCAGTGTGGGTAACCGACCTTCAGGACACCCGCCAGGCATCGTTTGAAGCGCAGGCTGAGCGGATGGCCGAGCAACTGGTTCGCCTGGGCGGCTGGTCGCCGGAGCAGATTGACCTGGTGTTGTTCGAGCAGGCGGGCTCGGCCGCGGCCACGCGCAACCAACTGTTTGATGCGCTGGAGTCGGGCCGTGCCCTGACCGGCTTTACCGGCCACGGCTCGCCGACCCTGTGGTCGTTCTCGGGCGTTCTGACGCCGTCGCGCCTGGCCGAGCTGTACAACGACGGCCTGCCGACCCTGGTGGGTACCTCGGCCTGCTACACCACCTACTTTGTGTCGCCGACCTCCGACACGCTGTCGCATCGGTTGATGCACGGCCTGCGTCTGGACGGCGAGGGACAAGCGCATCCGTCGCGCAACGGCGCCATTGCGGTACACGGTGCGGCCACGCTCTCCAGCCTGGTTCACAACGAGTTGTTCCTGCGCGAAGTGATTGCTGGCCTGCTGGCCGGTGAAACCCTGGGTGAGGCCGTGCTGGGTGCCCGTCACGAAGCCGAGCTGCGAGGCCTGGACGATCTGGTGATCAACTGGACCCTGCTGGGTGATCCGACCCTGCGCCTGCAATAGGCCAGTGAAGATCCGGGCTGTGCTACGCCAGGTCTGAATAAAAAAGCCCCGGCAACCCATTGGGTTGCCGGGGCAATGGGACTGGATTGGGTCAGTTCCCGCCTGCTTCGAAGCGATCCTGCAACAGACCGGCCGAGGCACAGGCGCGAATGCGGACATCGTCGATGTACCAGCCCTCGCGTCCCACGGTATTGTCGGTACCCAGGCGGAAGCGGAAACGCACGTCCTGGCCGGCCAGGCCGGAAAGATCGACAATGTACCGTTCCCAATCGCGCGGGTCGCCGCACCAGGCTTGCAGGCCGGTCAGGGGATTGTTGTATCCGCTGGCCACGGTGCCGTCATAGTCGCGACTGATCAGCATCGATGCATCGACCTGGATCCAGTTGGCCCCGGCATCGGTCGAGTACTCCAGAAGCCCGCCGTCCCAGCAACCACCGGCGGTTCTTGACTCGATGATCTGGCGGTTCCAGAAGTCGAGGAACAGGCCGCTGGCGTTGTCCACCACCACGCGGTAGTAGTAGAAGGCGGCGGTATCCAGCCCGCTTACCGTGGCCTCGGTCTGGGTGGTTTCCAGGCTGAAGACCACGTTCCCGGCCCCCACGGACTCCGCAAACTGGAACGCCAGGGTGGTAGTGCCCGGGGCGGTCACCGTAGTCTCGCCGAGGCTGGCGCTGATTCCTTCCGGAAGGTCGGCCGTGTTCAGGCTGGCAGCCCCGTCAAAACCACCAATGCTGATGACGTTGACCTCGGTCTCGACCGATTCAGGCAGACAGGCTTCCAGGTTGGCCGGGTTCAGGCTCAGACCGAAATCCGGCGTCTGGGTGCAGTTCTCGCAGACCAGGGCGAAGTGCTGGGCCGGGCCGGCATCCGGGTCATCCAGCAGAACGCTCCCGGCGATCTGGAAGGCATCCACGGTGATCGTGACCGGGCCATTGGCTGCCGGCAGCACGACCTGTTCGATGTTGTTCAGGCGGTCGGCGACGCCGCTCGGGCCTTCAAGCTGGTTGCCCCGCCAGGTTTCGCCGTTGTGGTTCACGACCAGGTCGAGATCGTTGACCAGGGCCGGGTTGGCGCCGACGGCGCCGGGTGCATCGCTCCAGCTGAGCGTGATCCGAACGGGCTGGCTCGGATCAGCCGGCATCACCTGGCGCTCCCATTGCTGGCCGCTTTCGGTGAACAGGTCGGTCTGGTCCCAGAATTCAGACAGATTGTCGCTGCTAAGCAGGGACGACAGGTCGACCCGGCCATAACCGACATCGAAGTTCGGGGCGGCTCCTGGGCCGATCTGACGGGCACCACTGACCAGCAGCGCCTTGGCCATGGCCGGGCTGAAGTCCTGGCCATCGTTGAGGCCGCGCCACCATTCGGCCAGCAGCACCAGGGCGCCAGAGGCATGCGGGGCGGCCATCGAGGTGCCGCTGCAGAACGAGTACTGATTGTTGGTGCCGCCAATGATGGAAGTACAGCTTGACGGACTGGGCTTGATGGTCGAAGAAACCGACTGGCCGGGTGCGGCAATGGTCGGGGAAATACGACCATCGACGGCCGGGCCCCGGCTGGAGAAGCTACTGACCGCATCGACGTTGCCGCTGACCCGGAAGGTCTGGGTGCTGGCGGTGACAATCGGATTCTTGGCCTCCTTGGGGGTGGTCAGCGTGTTTGGCCCGGGGCCGGAATTGCCGGCCGAGAAGACCACGATGAACGGCTCCATGCCGGGTGTTTCGAAGTCGCCGTCCAGCACCATCAGATCGTAGGTCCGCTCGGTGTTCTGGTAGCCGGCGGCAGTGCCGCCGCCGGAGGTCCACGCCGCGCCAATGTCCTACGCGTACGCGGGCGAATTGCCGATGCGCGGCGATGAGCCCGTGCGGAACACTGTGCAGCCGTCGCTGCGCAGGAGCGTTTCGTGCTGTGCCTCACCGCGC
>PWUP01000309.1 GCA_003562535.1 Gammaproteobacteria bacterium
CCCAAGGCAATAACGCAGGCACCGGTCAGGGTGGCGATGTCAATGACCACCGCCGGCTCAAACCGCTCGCAGTAAGTCAGGGCATCGCACAGCACCAAACGCCCCTCAGCGTCGGTATTCAGCACCTCAATGGTTTGGCCGGACAAGCTGGTGATGATATCGCCGGGTTTGGTGGCACGACCATCGGGCATGTTTTCCGCCGCAGCGACAATGCCAATCACGTTCAACGGCAACTGCAGCTCTGCACAGGCTTTCAGGGTACCGAAAACGCTGGCCGCACCGCACATATCGAATTTCATCTCGTCCATAGCGGCTGAGGGCTTGATGGAAATGCCCCCGGTATCGAAGGTAATGCCCTTGCCGATCAGCACAATCGGCGCTTGTTTTTTCGGACCATTGCGGTACTCCATCACCAACATCCGCGTCGGTTCGCGACTGCCACGACCGACCGATAACAAGGCTCCTGCGCCGAGTTTGGTTAAGGCGTCTTCATCCAATACCGTAGTTTTAATCGGCTCATACTGTTTAGCCAAGGCTTCAGCTTGGCTGGCCAGATCACTGGGGGTGCAGCGATTACCGGGTAAATTCCCCAGATCACGCGCCAGCGCCACACCCAGACCAATGGCCTGAGCTTGGGCAGCCGCCTGTTCCGCCTCGGGCAGGGTTTTGCGCCGACTGACGCCTAAGGTGAGCTCGGTGAGCGCCGGTGGCGGCGCATCAGATTGGCTTTTGCACTGCACAAACTGATAACTGGCCGCCATAATGCCTTCGGCGGCTTGGCGCACATTCCAGATTTCATCACGGTCTTTAACGGCTAAAGTGGTAAGATACACCGTCGCCTGGCTGACGCGGATATCGAGCAGGGTGCGTGCCGTGTGGCTGATAATCTGCCGGTAGCGCCGAGCGTCGAGTTCTTGGGTTTTGCCGCAGCCGATCACCACCACCCGTTCGCTGCGCAGACCGGACAGGTCGTATAACACCTGGGCTTGGCCTAACTTACCGCTAAGATCACCGCGTTCTAACCAACGACTCAGCGCGCCGTCGCTGGCCTTGTCAACCTGCTGAGCGGCTGCCGATAGCGACTGATCTGCGAACACGCCGACCACAAGACACGATCCGCCTTGTTTAGCCGGATTACCACTGGTGACACTGAATTTCATGCAAGATTCTCTCAAAGGTTTTATTGATATAATGCCTAGTTTAACCGCAATCTCGGTATCATGACCACAATCCGCGACCGGCTGGGTCTGTTCGGCATTATCGACCGCTATCTGCTGCGGGAAATCCTGCTCGCAGGCTTGGCCATTGTTGTTGTGCTGTTGGCGATGGTGATCAGCTATCGTTTGGCGCGCTATCTCAATCAAGCCGCCAGCGGTTTGCTGGCACAAGATGTGATTTGGTTGCTGCTGGGTTTGCAAGCGGTGCGTTTTTTAGTGATTCTGATTCCGCTGGCAGCTTTGTTGGCGATTATGTTGACCCTCGGGCGGCTGTATCGCGACAGTGAAATGGCAGCCCTGCAAGCTTGCGGTTTGCAACCCCGGCACCTGTATCGCCCCCTGCTGTTATTCACTTTGCCTCTGGCGGGGTTACTCGCTTGGATGACCCTGGACTTAGTACCGCGGGCGATTACTCTACATGAGCAGGTCAGTGAACGAGCGCGTGAACAAGCGGAATTGACCTTGCTGACTCCCGGCCAGTTTCGGGTGGTGATGCAAGGCCAGCATGTGATCTATATCGGGGCGCTCAGTGAGGATAATTTGCAACTGCGCGATGTGTTTGTGCGCAGCCTGACCGCCGATGGCCAGGTGATTACCACGGCGCGGCGCGGTCGCCAGCGCATTGATACTCAAGAAAACAGTCGTTATCTGATTCTCGAAGACGGCTTCCGCTATGAACAAAACAGCGAGGGTTATAATACCCTGCATTTCGAAACCTTAACCCTGCGTTTGGAGACGTTCCAGCGCGATTTTGAAATCCGTCGCCACGAAGCCCGTCCGACCCGTGAATTATTAGCCAGCGATGAACCGGCATTACGCGCTGAATTGCAACAGCGGCTCAGCGCGCCGCTGGCGTTGGTATTACTGACGCTATTAGCGCCCTTGCTGGCACATTCCAATCCGCGTGAGGGGCGTTATGGGCGGGTGGTGCTGGCGCTGCTGATTTATGGGGTCTACGTCAATATGCTCACTGTGGGGCAAAACTGGTTAGAGCGTGAGCGTCTGCCGCTAGCGCTCGGCTTGTGGTGGATTCACGCCCTGATGGCCGGACTGGTGCTGACCCTGATGCTGCAACACCATACACCGACTTGGTTGCTAAAACTCACACGGCGGCGCGCATGAATTTACTCGATCGCTATATCTTCCGGGTAGTGCTGGGTTCAACCCTGGTGGTGCTGGTGGTGCTGCTGGTCTTGGATACCTTTTTCAGCCTGCTGGATGAATTGGGGCGCACCGGTACCGGCGATTATGGTCTGAGCGCTGTATTGTATTACCTCCTGCTCGGGGTACCCGGACAGATTTATGAAACCCTACCGGTCGCCTTGCTGGTCGGTGGGTTACTCGGCATGGGCGGTTTGGCCAATCACAGTGAATTGGTGGTGATGCGCAGTGCCGGGCGTTCGGTCGTGCGGATTGTTGGCTCGGCGCTGCAAGCCGGTTTAGTGCTGAGCGTGCTGGCCTTGCTGCTGGGCGAATTCGTTGCCCCCTATACCGACCGCCTGGCTAAGGATTTTCGTTTCACTGCCCGCACCGGCAATACCATGCTGTATCCCGGTTACAGCTTCTGGGCGCGTGACGGAGAGGCGATTGTTGGGATTGGCACGATTTTACCCGGTCCGGTGTTGGTTGATGTGGCGATTTACCGGCTGGATGACTCTGCGCGTTTGCGTCATCTGACCCAAGCCCAACGCGCTCACTATGCCGAGGGTTATTGGCATCTGGAGCAGGTCACAGAACGGCAGATCAGCCCACAAAGAATTGATATTGTGACCAAAGATCACGGCGAATGGCGCTCGGTGGTGACGCCGCAGACCTTAGAAGTCTTGGCGGCTGATCCGGCTGATCTGGCGATGCGTGAAACCCTGACCTATATCACCTACCTGAAAGAGAATGGCCTGGACACTCGCCCCTATGAGCTGGCCTTTTGGACGAAAGTTGTGGCACCACTGGCTAATCTGGCCATGTTATTTATTGCCATGCCGTTTGCGTTCAGCCAACAGCGCAGCATCAGCACCGGTCAGCGTCTGGTCATCGGTATTCTGATTGGCTTATTATTTTATTTATTCAATCGTTTGCTGGGTAATGTCGTGTTGCTGTACGGATTACCCCCCTTACTCGGTGCCTGCTTACCGATGCTGGTGCTGTACAGCATTGGTTGGTGGGCGTTGTCACGGGTGCGTTAGATGCCTAACAGTGACCAGTAATCATGGTATCATCCGTCTGTTGTGCCCCACCTTTGTGCTGGAGAAATTAATGATGCAAAATAGCTTCAATGCCCGTTCCCCACTGACCGTTGGCGATCAGACCTATCACATTTACCGTCTTGATGCGCTGAAAGACCATGCGGATCTCAGCCGTCTGCCCTTTTCCTTAAAAATTTTGTTGGAAAATTTACTGCGTTTTGAAGACGGCGAAAACGTCACTCGCGACGATATTTTAGCGTTAGCCACCCACGATCCCGCCAACCCGGTCGAGCGCGAAATTGCCTTCACCCCAGCGCGTGTGGTGATGCAGGATTTCACCGGCGTGCCGGCCGTGGTTGATCTGGCCGCTATGCGCGACGCCATGAAAACGTTAGGCGGCGACCCGGATAGAATCAATCCATTGGCACCGGCGGAATTGGTCATTGACCATTCGGTGATGGTTGATCACTATGGCAACCGCGAGGCGTTAAACCTCAATGCCAATATTGAATTTCAGCGTAACCAAGAACGCTATGAATTCCTGCGCTGGGGGCAACAAGCGTTCAATAATTTCAAAGTTGTGCCGCCGCGCACCGGGATTGTCCATCAGGTCAATCTGGAATATCTGGCGCGGGTGGTCTTTACCCGTGAGGTCAATGGCGAGCAGGAAGCCTACCCTGACACCGTGGTCGGCACCGATTCCCACACCACTATGATCAACGGGGTCGGGGTACTGGGCTGGGGGGTTGGCGGTATCGAAGCCGAGGCCGCCATGCTTGGCCAGCCCAGCACCATGCTGATCCCTGATGTGGTCGGCTTTAAGCTCACCGGCAAACTGCCCGAAGGCTCAACAGCAACCGATTTGGTGCTCACCGTCACCCAGATGCTGCGCCAGCATGGCGTGGTGGGTAAATTTGTCGAATTCTTTGGTCCCGGCCTGGCCGATTTGCCGCTGGCCGACCGCGCCACCATTGCCAATATGGCACCGGAATACGGCGCGACCTGCGGTATTTTCCCAATCGATCAGGAAACCCTGACCTATCTGCGCCTCACCGGACGTCCCGATGAACTGTTGGCTCTGGTCGAAGCTTATGCCAAGGCTCAAGGCATGTGGCGCGATGACCATGCCGCACCGGCCAGCTACACGGCGGTATTGGAACTCGATATGGGCGAAGTGGTGCCGAGTCTGGCCGGGCCTAAGCGTCCGCAAGACCGCATCAGCCTTGGTGATGTCAACACTGTAGCGACCAAGGCTATTAGTGAATTTCAAGCCGCCCGTTCCGGTGCCGGGGGGCAGACCAATGTCAGCTATAAAGATCAAAACTTTACCCTCGAAGATGGGGCGGTGGTCATTGCGGCCATTACCAGTTGCACCAATACCTCGAACCCTGCAGTGATGCTGGGTGCCGGTTTAGTCGCGCAAAAAGCAGCGGCTAAGGGCTTGAATGTTAAACCGTGGGTGAAAACCTCGCTGGCTCCCGGCTCCAAAGTGGTCAATGATTATCTGCAACAAGCTGACGTGCTGAAAGATTTGGAGGCGTTAGGCTTTGCGATTGTCGGCTATGGCTGCACCACCTGCATCGGCAACTCCGGCCCACTGCCGGAACCGATCAGCCAGGGGATTCAAGACGCGGAGCTGGCCGTGGCCTCGGTGTTATCCGGCAACCGCAACTTTGAAGGCCGAGTCCATCCCGAAGTCAAAATGAACTTCCTGGCCTCGCCGCCGCTGGTGGTGGCCTATGCCTTGGCTGGCAACATCACCGTCGATCTGTATAACGATCCGCTGGGCGAAGATCGCGACGGTCATCCGGTGTACCTCAAAGACATCTGGCCAACGCAAAAAGAGATTCAAGACCTGATCGCCAGCAGCGTCACCGACACCATGTTCCGCACCAGCTACGCCGATGTGTTTAAAGGCGATGCCCTGTGGGCTGCGATTCCCACGGTGGAATCCGACAGCTATGCCTGGCGGCAAGATTCCACCTATATTCAAAATCCACCGTACTTCACGGGTATGACGTCTACCCCAGACGCCATTGAGCCGATTCAAGGCGCACGGGTGCTGGCCATGCTAGGGGATTCCATCACCACGGATCATATTTCTCCTGCAGGGGCGATTAAGGCCAACAGTCCGGCCGGTCAGTATCTGATCGCTAACGGTGTGCAGCCGACGGATTTCAATTCCTACGGCTCCCGGCGTGGCAATCACGAAGTGATGATGCGCGGCACCTTTGCCAATATTCGCCTGCGCAATGAATTGGCTCCCGGTACGGAAGGCGGCTGGACGCGCTATCAACCCGATGACGAACAGATGTTCATCTACGACGCGGCCATGAAGTATCAAGCCAGCGGTGTGCCTCTGGTGATTATCGGTGGTAAGGAATACGGCAGCGGTTCCAGCCGCGACTGGGCGGCCAAAGGCACCCGATTATTGGGTGTGCGGGCGGTGATTGTCGAAAGCTACGAGCGCATCCACCGCTCGAATCTGGTGGGTATGGGGGTCTTGCCGTTGCAGTTCCGTGATGGCGAAAGCCGCCACTCGCTGGGCTTAACCGGCAAGGAACGCTACGATATCCAAGGGCTGGAGCCGGGCGCCAAACTGGTGACAGTGGTGGCGACGGCGACCGATGGTAGTCAAACCACCTTCCAGGCTCGGGTACGGATTGATACCCCTAAAGAGTGGGAGTATTACCAAAACGGTGGGATTTTGCACTATGTGCTGCGGCAATTAGCGGCTTAGATGGCAAAGGTGGGCAATGCCCACCCTACCCAAACTGTCATTCCGCCATGGACTGGCGGAATCCAGTCACAGGGAGGTGAAGGGTGGGCTGAGCACGGGGGTCGAATGTGACCCTGATGCCGCTACTGACTCACAGGCAGCCATCCTTGGCACTGGATTCCGCCAATCCCTGGCGGAATGACGAGGTGGATGATGGTAGGCTCGGTATGCATTCCCACGCAGGAGCGTGGGAACGAGCAA